>JAPLPC010000279.1 GCA_026400425.1 Hyphomicrobiales bacterium
AATGAATCAGCGATCGTGCTCGACTTCAACCAGGGTTTTTCAACAGAATCCGCCAACTGCGGCCGCCCGTCGTCAGGCAATTTGAGACTGATCAGGCGTTTCAAGAAAAGAATCTCTGACCCATCAGTTTAAGCGGCCGGCAATCAGATGCATGCGCGGATCGTTACGTTCGCAAAGTGAACGGGCAGCGCCCCATTTCGTCGCGACGGATTTCTCAATGTCATTTCTCAATCTATTCTAAATGCGACTCCGATACCTGGCCATGTCATCCCCCTATAAGGCAACAGTGCTGGCGGGGGCCGGCGAAGCTGAAAGCATCGACGTTGACTGGGAAGTTCCATACCGCGAGCGCCATTGCGCTCGGCTCTGCAAGCTTCATAGCTCTATTCAATGCTAGCATTGCTATTGCACAGACGTCACTGCCGGCGGTTACAGTGGAATCACCTAAAGAGCGCCGCGCCCGGCCGGTGACTGTGCGCCGCGCGCCCGTACGCGTGCAGACGGCTCGGCCCGTTCCTGTTGCGGTCGTGCCGGTCGATGTGAAGCCTGTCAACCCGTCCAAGGACGCCGAGGCGACCGAGAACTCTAATTCCTACACGGCGACGCGCGCGGGCGTCGGCAGCAAGTCGGGTGCATCGATCAAGGAAACGCCGCAGTCCATCAGCGTGCTGACCCGCACGCGTCTCGACCAGCAAAACCTGACAACGGTCGAGGATGCTCTGCGCAACACCACGGGTATGACGGTGCTGCAGACCGACGCCGGACGTTCGGACATCTACAGTCGCGGCTACAGGCTGGACTCTATCCAGCTCGATGGCGTCACCAACAATCTCAACAACTTCTTCTCGTTGCCAGACCTCTACATGTATGATCGGGTGGAAGTATTGCGCGGACCGAACGCGCTGTTCACCGGTTCGGGGAATCCGAGCGGCTCGTTCAATCTCGTGCGCAAGCGCGCGCTCGATATCTGGCAATTCCAGAGCAGCGCGAGCTATGGCTCGTTTCAGGCCAAGCGTGGCGAGTTCGATATCACAGGGCCGCTGACCGCCGACAAAAGACTGCGCGGGCGTCTCGTCGGCGCATTCGACGACAAGGAGCTGTTCTATCAGCCCAGCTTCTACAAGAAGCCGTCAATTTACGGGACGCTTGAATATGATCTGACCGAGAATACGACGCTGTCGGCGGGGTCAACCTATACCAAGACCGACTATCTAGCCTTCTTCGGTTTTCCGGCCTACCCGGATGGCAGGCAGGTTCCTGTTGCACGCAGCGCCGTTTATGGCGCCGATTGGAATCGCTGGACGTCTACCAGCGTCGACACGTTCGTCGATCTCGAACATCGCTTTTATAATGGTGGACGCGCAAAGGTCAGTTTTCGCAATACCGATCGCGATAGCGATGCGATCTATGCGACCCCGTCGTCCGCCATCAACCAGGCCACGGGAACCGGCACGCTTAACAGGATCAGGCTGACCCCATCCCAGAACAACAAGGTGGTCGATGCATTCTTCACGACTCCGTTTGAGCTGTTCGGTCAAACCCAGAACGTCACGGTCGGCGCCGACTGGCGCGAATTCAACTACAATCTCAGGAACGGCTCTGCGAGTGCGGTAACCCAGAACATCTTCAATCCCGTTCCGATTCCCTATGCGGATATCGTCAATACCGGCAATACCGGCACCATCGAATCGCAGTCCGGCGTCTATGGCCAGCTGCGGTTCAAGCCGCTGGACTGGTTGACATTGATCGGTGGCGGACGATTGAGCCAGTGGAATACGGCCAGTCAGAATTTTGTACTTGGCACGACATCGGGCGTGTCGGAAATTTCTGACAAGCTGACGGCGAACTACGGCGCCGTCGTCGACGTGACGAAACAGGTCTCGCTCTACGCCTCCTATGCAGATATTTTCACGCCGCAGACAGCGATCACGGTGGGCGGCAGCGTCATCGCGCCAAGGACGGGGTCGCAGGAAGAAGTTGGCATAAAGACCAGCCTGCTCGACGGTCGGTTGAATGCGCACCTGGCTGTTTTCAAGATCAAGGATGTCAATCGCGCGCTAACCGATCCGTCCAACACGAATTTCTCGATCGCCGCGGGCGAAGCGGAGAGCAAAGGCTGGGAAACCGAGGTCTCCGGCCGCGTTCTGTCAGGCTGGGATCTGACGGCCGGTTATGCCTATACGGAAACTAGGTACCTCACTGATTCCGTGACCAACACGGGTCAACCGTTCCAGACCTTGACGCCGAACCACAGCTATAATCTGTGGTCGCGCTATCTGATTCAGGATGGTCCGTTGCAGGGTCTGAGCATTGCCGGCGGCGCGCGTATCGTCAGCTCATTCTATACTCGCAGTGGAGCGATCACCATCACCCAGAACGGATACCAGGTCCTGACGGCGCAGCTCGGCTATCAGTTTACCCCGAATATCTGGGCCACGCTGACCGCGACCAATGTGCTCGACCAGAACTACTATCAGTATGTGAACACGGTCACGACCGGAAACCGCTTCGGCGAACCGCGCAGCGTGATTTTGAAAGTGTCGTCAAGATGGTAGGGAAGTGCCGCTTGCATCTGACTGAGCTTTCGAAGCGATGCTGAGCACGTTTCGGCAATCGATGACGTGGCTGCACACCTGGTGCGGCATCGTCACCGGCTGGGTGCTGTTTGCGATCTTCTTCTCGGGCACGCTGGCGGTGTTCCGCCACGAGATCGATTACTGGATGATGCCGGAGCTGCAGGTATCGGTCTCCGCCGATGCGGTAACGGCCGGTCAGCGCGTGCTGCAGCAGGTCGCGCCTGCGGCCGTTCGCTGGATGATCGACTTGCCGACCGAACGCGCGCCGGTCATGCGTGTGCGCTGGCAGGCCGGCCCCAAGGATCGTTTGCAATCGCGCTATATCGACGGCGGCGGCCAGCAATTGTCGCCACGGGAAACCAGTGGTGGTTCGATGATCTATCGCTTCCACTACGGGCTGCTGCTCGGCCGGACCGGCATGTGGATCGTCGGCGGACTGGCAATGGCCATGATGGTCGCGCTCGTGAGTGGCGTCATCATTCACGCGAAGATCTTTCGTGAGTTCTTCACCTTCCGTCCGTTTCGGCCGGCGCCGCGGGCCTGGCTCGATGCGCATACGGTCTGTAGCGTGGCCGTGCTGCCGTTCTCACTGATGATCACCTATAGCGGTCTGGTAATCTGGTGGTTTATCTGGATGCCGGGCGGGCTCGAGCTCGCCTTCTCCGGCGAACGTGCGGCGGTCTTCCGTGACATGGCGCCTCCAGGTTTCGAGCGCGTGGCGCCATCGACAGTCCCGGCGGTGATGGCGGACCTCTCACAGATTCTTCGTCTGGCGACTGACACTGCGCCCAGTGGTCTGACCATCGAGACCGTCGCGGTGGCCAATCCAGGCGTCCCGAACGCGCGCGTCGATTTGACCCGGATTTCCGACGATGCACTGTGGGGCGTCGGCGATCGCCTGCGTTTCGACGGCACGAGCGGGGAGCTTCTTGAACGGCTGCCCGAGCGGGGCGCGCCTGCATTCGTTACCCATCGCATCATCCGTATCCTGCATGAAGTGAAGTTTGCGGGCCCATGGTTGCGCTGGCTGTTCTTCGTCATGGCAAGCATCAGCTGCGCGATGATCGCAACCGGCACCGTGCTGTGGGGCACCAAGCGGCGCATCAAGCACGTGAAGTCCTTTGCAGCAGGCGGTGCGACGCGCCGGGACGCTCTGGCTGTCTTTGGTGTCGATGCAATGAATGTCGGCGTCATCGGGGGATTGTTCACGGCAACCGGCGTTTACTTCCATGCCAATCGGTTGCTTCCGGCGACCATGAGCGGCCGTGCCGACTCCGAGGTGACCATCTTTTTTCTGGCCTGGCTGTTGTGCGGCTGCGCTGCCATCGCATATCTGCTCTCGTTCCATCGACGCTTTGCAAGCCTGCATGGTGCCCAGTCGGCATTGCGCCGGCTCTGGGGCCTGCAATGGGCCGTCGCAGCGAGTGTCGCTCTCGCAATTGTCCCACTCGATGAGATGACGACGTCCGGCATCAGCCGTGCAGCCAAGCGTGGTGACGCCGTCGTGCTGTCGTTCCACGCCAGCCTGCTGATCGCTGCCCTGGCCATGGCGTGGGTCGCGTGGATGGGTCTTCGACCTCTGACAATGCAGCGGGTCGGCCGATCATGACCGGCCGCGCTGAGATCTGGCACGATCGCGCCAATGTAGCTGCCCGGGTGATGGCAGCCATTTTTGCCGGCTATGCGATCAGCTATCTGTTCGCTGGCGCGCTTCCGCTGTGGTTGCCGATAGTGCGCACCGAAGCCGTGTTGTGGACGTCACTCGCATCGTTTGTCGTATATACCTGCATAGCGCTCTACGCGTTCAGCGCGCGAAGCGCCTGGGCGCTGTGGCGCAATCTCGTGGTCATAATTCTGTTGCTTCTCTCAGCCGTTTGGTGGGGCCGATGACGGCAGCGTGGCTCTCCTTCGTCATGGCACTGACCGGCTTCGGCCTGATCAGCAGTGCCATGCAGCGCCATGCGGGAGCGTGGACGCGAGCTGCAGCGTCGATCTGGATCAGCGCGCGCGGCAAGGCCATCCTTCGTCTGGCCGGAGCTGCATCGCTCATTGGCTCAGGCACCGTGGCACTGCACGATAACCTGCAACTCGGCGCGATCTATTTGAGCGCCTATGCAATGACAGCTGTGCTCTTGATCACCGGCCTGCAGGCCTTTGCAGAACGATGGGTGCTTCGCTTGGTACTTTTTGTGATTGTTGGTCTAGTTGGATCGTTGCTCGCGTATTGACTGCTTGTCCAACCCGTTTGACATTGCGTGGCGCAGACCCGGACGCTTCATTGGTTGTACTCGGTAGTATGCCCGGCCGGCTTTTGCTTTGCCGAATTTCAGCCTGCGCCGTTCATTGCCGGATTCAGAGCCGGCGCGATTGAATCGTCGCGCGTCAGGCCTCGGTTATTCTCCAGTGCGAATAATCCTCGAACAGCACGGCCAGGTCGCGCCGCATTTCTCCAAGCTGATCCGCGATCGCTTCAATAACTGTCTAGCTTAAGCTTAGCACCATGAGATTGTCCGAGAATTTGCGCTGCACCAAATCCCAGACTTTGGAGTCGCGTGGAAGAGAAAGTGCAGTGCCCTCTTTCCGCTGCGATGGTGCGGCAGTCCAAAAACAGATTTCGTGCCCTCGAGACCCTAAGATGGGCCCGAGCTGACTGCCAGGGTCGGGCAACAGTCCGGGGAGTGAGATTCCCAAACCTGAGCGTTGAGACCTAGAGAATGGGCCGGAACTGAGTGCCAAGGTCGGCCGCAGTGGGGATCGAACCAAGTCTCCACCGCAATCTTCCCAAAACGGTAATTTTCAAACTGTCGGCCGGAGACTTTCGGGAGTTTAGCGGTGCACGGGGTCGATTTCGCCAGCCAGAGACTTATCCAAAGGCACGAAAGCCGGCCAAATACCGGCCATTCTCGTCAAATCCGGCAATCTGGCCAAACGCTCGGACTGCTTGGCTGGGGCGGGAGGGATCGAACCTCCGCATGGGGGAATCAAAATCCCCTGCCTTACCGCTTGGCTACGCCCCAACGGCCGCGGCGCGCGATGGCGGGAGACCCGCGGCGCGCTGCGACTCCGCCGGTCTATAGAGAGACATCCGCGATTTCAACCACCTGCCGCAATGTTCCACGGTCGGCCGGCGGCACCCCGGTGTGGAGATCGCGCCGCAAGCGGGGCATGCGTCCTTTGCCATGTTGAGAGCGGCTGCAAATCGTGGGAAGACGGCGCAAAGCTGGCCATTCGACCCAAAAATCCCGGGAGCGAGATGCGATGACCTACCGTGCGCCGATCAATGACATGCTTCTGGCCCTGAACCACGGCGCCGGCCTGCAGGCCGCCCTCAAAGCCGGGCATTACGGCGATTTCGATGCCGATCTGACCGTCCAGGTGCTGGAAGAAGCCGGCCGCTTCGCCACCGACGTGCTGGCGCCGCTCAATCGCGTCGGCGACAAAAACGGCATCAAGCTCGCGGACCGCCAGGTCACCACCGCGCCGGGCTGGCCCGACGCCTATCAGCGCTGGACCGCGGCCGGCTGGAACGCCGTGTCCGGCCCCGAAGCGTTCGGCGGCCAGGGCCTGCCTCTGGCCGTCAATGCCGCCTGCACGGAGATCTGGAGCGCCTCCAACATCGCCTTCGGCCTCTGCCCGCTGCTGACCTTGTCGGCCATCGAGGCGCTCGATGCCCATGGCAGCGACGAACTGAAGGCGATCTATCTAGAGAAGCTGGTCACCGGCGAATGGACCGGCACCATGCAACTGACCGAGCCGCAGGCCGGCTCCGATGTGGGCGCGCTGCGCTCGCGCGCCGAGCGGCACTCCGACGGCAGCTACCGCGTGTTCGGCACCAAGATCTACATCACCTATGGCGATCACGACATGACCGAGAACATCGTGCATTTCGTGCTCGCGCGGTTGCCCGATGCCCCCGCCGGCACCAAGGGCATCTCGCTGTTCCTCATCCCGAAATTCCTGGTCAATGCCGACGGCACGCTGGGCGCGCGCAACGATATCTTTGCGTCGGGCGTCGAGCACAAACTCGGCATGCATGCGTCGCCGACCTGCACCATGACCATGGGCGATCAAGGCGGCGCCGTCGGCTATCTGATCGGCGAGGAAAATCGCGGCATGCTGTGCATGTTCACGATGATGAACCAGGCCCGCCTCGGCGTCGGCCTGGAGGGCGTCGGCATTGCCGATCGCGCCTATCAGCAGGCGCTCGCCTTTGCGCAGGAGCGCAAGCAGGGCCGCGGCATCGGCAGCAAAGTACAGGGCATGGAGCCGATCATGGTGCATCCCGACGTCAAGCGGATGCTGATGCAGATGCGATCGCTGACCGCCGCCGCCCGCACCATCTGCTATGCCACCGCGGTGGCGCTGGACGTCGCGGCGCGGTCGCCCGATCCGAAGGTGCGGGCCGAGGCCGCCGCGCGCGGCGCATTGCTGACGCCGATCGCCAAAGCCTTCTCCACCGACATCGGCAACGAAGTCACCTCGCTCGGCATCCAGATCCATGGCGGCATGGGCTTCATCGAGGAGACAGGCGCCGCGCAGCACTATCGCGATGCGCGCATCACCGCGATCTATGAAGGCACCAACGGCATCCAGTCCATCGACCTCGTCACCCGCAAACTGGCGGCCGCCGGCGGCGCGTCGGTCTGGGCCCTGCTCGACGAGTTGAACGGCGTCGTCGCCCGCGTCGAAGGCTCCAACGATCCCGCGTTCGGCACCACCGGCGCCAAGCTGCGCGACGCGCTGGGCGCACTCGAGCGCAGCAGCAAATGGCTGCTTGAGAAAATGGCGTCGGCGCCGAACGACGCCTTGGCCGGCGCGACGCCTTACATGCGCCTGTTCGCGTCGGCGCTGGGCGGTTGCATGCTGGCGAACGAAGCGATGGCGGCCCGCGACGGCGACGGCGAGTCCGCACGCTATGTCGCGGTGGCGCGCTTCTTTGCCGAGAACGTCGCGGTACAGGCCGGCGCGCTGGAACGCACGGTGATGGACTCCGCCGAGGCTGTGATGGCGGCCGACGCCGCCCTGCTCGGCTGAGCGGCGTCGATATCGAACTATCAGCCGGACAGGATTGATGTAACATCCGTTGGCACGGTGCAGACGCGCGCCGTGCCAAGCACAATGACGAATGGGGGGCGAGCCATGACCGAACATCTGATCGTGACCGATGAGGAGGCCACGCGCGTCATCACGCTGCGCCGGCCTGAAAAGAAGAACGCGCTCACCCAGGACATGTATCGCGCGATGTCTGATGCCATCGACACCGCGCAGAACAATCCGGATATCCGCTGCTTCATCATCACCGGCGGATCCGGAGTCTTCACCGCCGGCAACGATCTGCAGGATTTTCTGAAGGACGGCTCGGATTCACGCGCGGCGGAATTCCGCTCGTCCAACGCGCTCAAATTTCTGCATTCGCTGGCCCACAACACCAAACCGATCATCGCCGCGGTGGACGGCATTGCCATCGGGATCGGCACCACCCTGCTGTTCCACTGCGACTATGTGCTGGCCTCCACCACGGCGACGTTCAAGACGCCCTTCATCCATCTCGGCCTGGTGCCGGAGGGCGCATCGAGCCTGCTGTTTCCGCGCACCATGGGCCACCAGCGCGCTTTCGCCACGTTGGTGATGGGCCGCACCATGGATGCGGAAGATGCGCGCATGGCGGGCTTCGTCAACGAGATCGTCGCGCCGGGCCATACCGAAGTGGAAGCGCGCAAGGTCGCGCGCGAGATCTGCGCGCTGCCGGCGGAAGCCGTCGCCATCTCGCGCAAGCTCATCAAACTGCCGCCGGAAGACCTTACCCGCCGCATCGATCAGGAAAGCCATCTGTTCGGCGAACGCATGAAGTCGCAGGAGGCGGTCAGTGCGTTCAAGGCGTTCTTCGCCCGCAAGAAGGCGTAACATTTCTGCGTTAAACGAGACGGCATGACCAGACTTCAAGCGATCGTCACTGCCGTCTCGCTGCTCTGCGTGCCGCTCGCGCAGGCGCAGACATCGACCGAACCGGTCGATGTGACTCTGCTCGCCATCAACGACTTTCACGGCCATCTGCGACCTGCCCCGGGCGGCATCGCCATCGACGATCCGTCCGACTGCACAAAGAAGATCAATGTGCCCGCCGGCGGTGCTGAGCACATGGCCACACTGGTCAAGCAGTTACGCGCCGGAAAAAAGCACACCGCCTTCGTCGCGGCCGGCGACCTGATCGGCGCCAGCCCGTTTCTGTCGGCCTTGTTTCACGACGAGCCGAGCATCGAGGCGCTGTCGATGATGGGGCTGGAGAACGCCGCCGTCGGCAACCACGAATTCGACGAGGGCCGCGACGAATT
>JAPLPC010000406.1 GCA_026400425.1 Hyphomicrobiales bacterium
GATGTCCTGCTACGAGGCCTTCATCCATATCGTCGATTCGATGTTCAACCAGCATGCCAAGTGGCTGAAGGTGTCGCGGGCATTGCCTTGGCGGCGCCCCGTCGCCTCTCTCAATTATTTGCTCACGTCCCATGTCTGGCGGCAGGACCACAACGGCTTCAGCCATCAGGATCCCGGCTTTGTTGATCTGGTCGCCAACAAGAAGGCCGATATTGTCCGGATCTACTTTCCGCCGGATGCAAACACCTTGCTCTGGATTACCGATCATGTGCTGCGCACCTATGACCGAGTCAACGTCATCGTCGCCGGCAAACAGCCGTCGCCGCAATGGCTCGATATCGATCAGGCTGCGACTCATTGCGATGCCGGGATCGGAATCTGGCCCTGGGCTGGCACCGAAATCCCCGGCGACGAACCCGACGTCGTGATGGCCTGTTGCGGCGACGTTCCCACTCTCGAAACAATGGCCGCCGTGGATCTGCTTCGGCAGGCCATTCCCGCGTTGAAGATCCGCGTCATCAACGTGGTCGATCTGATGACGCTGCAACCCAAAACGCAACACCCGCACGGACTACATGACCGCGACTTCGATGGCATGTTCACCCGTGACAAACCGGTGATCTTCGCGTTTCACGGCTATCCCAACCTGATCCACCGACTGACCTATAGCCGCGCCAACCATGCCGGCATGCACGTCCACGGCTTCGAGGAGGAAGGAACGACGACCACACCATTCGACATGGTGGTGCTGAACCGGCTCGACCGCTTCCATCTCGCCATCGACGTCATCGAGCGCGTTCCGGGTCTCGGCATCGCGGCAGCGGCTATCAAACAGCAGTTTCGCGACACGCTGCTGGAGCACACGAGATATGTGCGCGCGCATGGCGAAGACATGCCGCAGATCCGCGATTGGGGCTGGCCCGAGCATGTCACCACGCTTATCGCCGACTGAGGTGACATCATGCCCGATGCCGTCCTTGTCGTGAATTCCGGCTCCTCGAGCATCAAGCTCGCGCTGTTCGACGTCGAAGCAGACGGCGAGCCTAGATTGCTGTGTCGTGGCAACCTGGACGAACACGATGCCCAACCGCGCCTGATGATCGCGGACGCAGACGGGACGATCCTTTATGATCAGCAGCGTGACATCGCAGATGGTCACGGTGAGGAGCTGTTGCGCGATGCGCTGACCTGGATCGATGGCTATCTGGCCAGCGATGACATGGTTGCGGTCGGTCATCGCGTGGTTCATGGCGGACCGGCCTATGCTGCGCCGGTCCGTGTAACGGAAGCGATCGTCGACGCGCTCGCCGAGCTGACCCCGATGGCACCGCTGCATCAGCCGCGCTGCCTGGCGCCCATCCGTGTGATCATGGCCGAACGGCCTGAACTGCCGCAAATCGCCTGCTTCGACACCGCATTCCATCACGCGCTGCCTGCCGCCGCCACCCGCTTTGCCATTCCACGAGAGCTGCATGACGCCGGTATCCGTCGCTACGGATTTCACGGCCTGTCATTCGAATTCATTGCCGGACAGCTGCAGGAACTCTCGCCATCGCGTGCAAACAAGCGATGCGTTGTCGCGCATCTTGGCAGCGGCGCGAGCCTGTGCGCCATGCGCAACGGCGCCAGTATCGACACCACCATGGGATTTACCCCACTGGATGGCCTGGTGATGGCGACACGTTGCGGCGCCATCGATCCCGGCGTGCTCCTCTATCTGCAACAACAGCGCAAACTATCGGCGACCGACCTCGAAAACATGCTATACCGAGAATCCGGTCTGCTGGGCGTGTCGGGCCTGTCGGGCGATATGCGAGTCTTGATGGACAGCGACCACCCGCATGCAGCAGAAGCCGTCGAGTTATTCGTGTCGTCCATCACCCGGGAAACGGCGATGATGGTCAACAGCCTCGGTGGTCTGGATTGCCTGATCTTCACCGGCGGAATCGGCGAGCACGCGAAAGACATCCGACGACGTGTTTGCGAGCGGTTGAACTGGCTGGGTCTCGCCATCGATAACGATGCCAACGACGCGGGATCCGCGTGCATCAGCACGAGCGATAGCCGCGTTGAAATCAGGGTCATACCGACCAATGAGGAATGGGTCATCGCCCGTCATTGCGTCAGAGGCCTGGGTCATTAAGGCCCCGATAGGACCTGGTCGCCCTCCATGGGTTCAATCATCGGCAAGGCGCGGCGTCGCCAGCTTGCTTTATTCGCCCTCATCACCAACGACGCTTCCATGGCATACCTAAAATATACGCAGCATCCCACGATATTTCAGTTTTAGTCTAAGCCCGAAGCGATTTGCCGCTCAGCCGCCACAAACCCTGATCGCTTGTGGACACCGCAACAGCTCCGTTCTTGATCGCATCAAGCACATGGCTGCGGTCGCACACAAACCCTGACGCAATGATCGGGGGCATCGCCTTGCGATGCGGCGCCGGCACATATGACAGCATCGGCGCCGGCATCAATTGTACCAGATTGGGCTCACTCTGCCCCAACGCTGCAACGCTCCGTGGAAAGTTCGACCGATCCGTCACGAAGACCTTCTGGATAGCGACCAGTCCAGACTTCTTGGCGCGCTGAATCGTCGCCACCCGCGTCGAGACGACGCCCTTGGCGCCGATCTCGACGAGATAGTCGACACCACCTTTGTCCTGCGACAGGCCATCGCAACTGTCGATGTTCACCACAGGATACTTGTCGGCATCGACAAGCGACTTGATCACCGCCCCAAGCTTGCGCAACTCGAAGTTCGCAACGATGGCGATTTCCGCCTCACCGCCGAGAAACTCCTCGACCAGTTCGGGACCATAGAGCGTTGCGATCACGGGATGCCGTGTCAGGCGTAAGGCCAGGGATTTGTCCATGACCTCTGTCTAAAGTCGTGCGCCGACTTTGTCACTCAATCCAAGCTTTCCTGGATTGAGAATGTTGTTCGGATCGAGCGCCTTCTTTATGGTTTCCAGCACAGGGAATGCCGTTTCCAATGAGTCCGCCATATAGGGCGCGCGCAACAGTCCGACGCCGTGATGGTGACTCAATGTCGCGTTGTATTTGATGATGACGGCATTCGCAGCGTCCCACGCCTGCCGGTACCAGGTCTGGCGATTCTCGACTTCGACTTCACCGCGTAGCGAGAAATACAGGC
>JAPLPC010000623.1 GCA_026400425.1 Hyphomicrobiales bacterium
CAGCGTGCCCTCCATCTCGTTCGCGGTGGGCACGCTGCGCTTGGCCCACCCTGCAAACTCGCTACTCGCTACGCGCTCGCGCTCCGCGCGTGGCGCGCAATCGCATCGATCACCATGGGCCACATGGAGATCGGCAAGGCGTGGCCCATGCGATCCACCATCATCAGCTTCGCGCCCGGGATCGACGCCGCAGTATCGCGGCCGGCGGCCGGATGCACCAGCGGATCGACCTTGCCGTGGATCACCAGCGTCGGCGCCGTCACCTGGTTGAGACGCTCCTTGCGGCTGCCCGAGGCGAGGATGGCGCGCAACTGCCGCCCGACGCCGTCCGGGCTCAGACCACGCGCGAAAGTGCGCTCGGCACGGTCGAGATCGCGTGCCTCATCTTCCGGAAAGCTGCCGACGCGCAGGAACATCCAGGTCTGCTTGAAGCGCTCGATGAAGGCATCATAGCCCTCCGGCTGTTTCTCCATCAGCTTCATGGTCACCTGGCGGCTCGGCTGCGGCAGCCGTGGATTGCCCGTCGTGGACATGATCGAGGTCAGCGAGCGCAGCCGCTCCGGATAGCCGATCGCCATTTCCTGCGCGATCATGCCGCCCATGGACGCGCCGACCACATGCGCCTTGCGGATCTGCAGCGCATCGAGCAGCGCGACGGTGTCCGCCGCCATGTCGGACAGTTTATAGGGCGCGGCGAGGGGAATGTTGAGGAAGCGAAGTTTCGCCAGTTCGTACAGCGAGAGCTTCTTGCCGCCGGTCATCATCGACGACAGCCCGATGTCGCGGTTGTCGAAGCGGATCACGCGAAAGCCGAGGCCGGCGAGGTCGCGACAGAATTCGTCGTCCCAATGGATCAACTGCGCCCCGAGGCCCATGATCATCACCATGGGTTCGGCATCGCTATAGCCGAAGACGTCATAGCAAATGTCGATCCCGTTCGCGCGCGCGATGCGCGGCGCTTGATACGGAACTTCGATGGGTTCGGGATGGATGCGGGCGGGCTTCAACATGTCATCTATATGACACGGAAGGCCCGCATGAAAAAGTAACAAGACTGCGTTGACGCGATCAAATCGTCGCAAGCATGAATGATTTGTTGCTGCCGGGCCTATCGTGACAGTGGTTGCGACGATTGTGACAAGGCGGGGGTGAGTTCCGTTGTCATAATTGACGTGTCCATCGGACGTCATTGTTCAGGCGCCTTGCCCGCACAAACCCCTCATGGTGAGGAGCGCGCTCTTGCGCGCGTCTCGAACCATGAGATGTCCGGGCTCGGCGTTTCGCAGCCATCCTTCGAGACGCCGCTGTGCGGCTGCTCAGGATGCGGCCGCGCGCATCATCCAAACCGCCGCCGCCGCCATTCGATCAGCTTGGCGCTGACCTCTTCGGGCTTCTCCTGCTGCGTCCAGTGTCCGCTGCCTTTCACGAGATACGTCTCGAGGTCGGGAATGATCTTGTCCATGCCGTCGGCGGCGGACGGCGGCAGCACGGCGTCGTTCTCCGCCATGATCATCAATGACGGCACGCGGATCGTGTGATCGAGGCCTTCGGCGCGCCGCCAGTTGGCGCTCATGTTGCGGTACCAGTTGATGCCGCCGGTAAATCCGGAGGCGCTGAAGGCATCGACGAACACCTGCATCTCGTCGTCGTCGAGGATGCGCTCGCGGTTGTCGCGCGTGGGGTCATAGGCGGCGACCATGTCGGGCAGAGCGAGATTTGTTTTCGGCGCCGCGCCGATGCCGGCCGTGGGCGCTTCATTGCCTGAAAACGCGTCGAAGCCCGATGCGCGCTGCGGCGGCTTGCGCATGAAGAACTCGAATGTGCGGCGGACATCGCTGGCGAAGATGCGATCGGGATTCCGCGCCGAATCCTGGAACTGCACGATATACATGCTGTCGCCAAACCGTTTGCGAAAGATCGCGATGGGATCGATCGGCGCACGGTCGGTATGCGGCGTATTGATGCCGACCACGCCCGCGGTCCGATCCGGATGCCGCAACGGCATCTGCCATACGACGAAGCCGCCCCAGTCGTGACCGACGAAGATCGCCTTGTCGATCTTGAGATGATCGAGCAGGGCTGTGAGATCGCCGGTGAGATGCTCGATACTGTAGTCCTCGACCGCAGCAGGCTTGTCGGTTGCGCCATAGCCGCGCTGATCCGGCACGATGACGCGGATGCCGGCCTCGGCCAGCGCCTTGATCTGATGGCGCCACGAGAAAGCGAGTTCGGGCCAGCCATGGCACAGCACCACGGGCGGGGCATCGGTTTTCGGGCCGGCGTCGTAATAGCCCATGCGGAGGCCGGGAAGGTCGGCATATTGCAGCGGCGGCATGGTGATCATGATTGGTCTCGTTTTTGGCGGCCATTTATGTTCGTCATTGCGAGGAGCGAAGCGACGAAGCAATCCAGTTCTTGGCTTTCTGGATTGCTTCGCTTTGCTCGCAATGACAGGTTTGGATAAATCGCCCGCTCGTCAATTCACCTGCCGCTCTTTCCCGACCCAATAGGGATCGCGCAGCTGCCGCCGCAAGATCTTGCCGGAGGCATTGCGCGGCAACGCCTGGATGAAATCCACGGTCTTTGGCGTCTTGAAGGCGGCGATGCGCTGGCGGGTGAAGGCGATGATGTCGGTCGCGCTGATCTCCTTGCCGGGCTTCAGCGCCACCACGGCCTTCACCGCTTCGCCCCAGGTGTCGTCGGGGACGCCGACCACCGCGACCTCGGCCACATCCGGGTGGTCGCAGATCGCGCTAGATGTTCTCGCCGCCGGAGATGATCATGTCCTTGATGCGGTCATGGATGTAGAGGAAACCGTCGCTGTCGAGATAGCCGGCATCGCCGGTGCGCAGCCAGTTGTCGCGATCCAGCGTGCGTGCGGTGGCGTCGGGCAGGTTCCAGTAACCCACCATGTTGGATGCCGAGCGCGTTGCGATCTCGCCGACTTCGCCGACGGGCAACGGTCGGCCGTCGGGATCGAGAATGGCGATCTCGATGCCGGGCAGCGCCTTGCCGGCGGAGCGCATGCAGTCGCGGCCCTCGACGTGATCCTCGGGCGCCAGCACCACGATGGTGCCTGTCGTCTCGGTCATGCCGTACATCTGCACGAAGCCGCAGCCGAACACGGCGATGCATTCCTTGAGCAGGGCGGCGGGGATCGGCGACGCGCCATACATGATGTATTTCAGCTGCGAGAAATCCATCTCCCGCGCGCGCGGCTGCCGCACGATGAACTGCATCGCCGCCGGCACCAGGAACAGTTTGCTGATGCCGTAGTCGCGGAAGAAATCCAGCACCTTGTTCGGATCGAACTCGCGCGCGATCACGCTCTTGGCGCCGTGATAGAGGCCGAACACCGCCCAGCCGACCCCCCCGATGTGAAACACCGGCATCGCCACCAGCGAGACGTCGGTGTCGGTCCAGATATTCCAGTCGGGATTTTCATCGGTGCCGCCGATGCGCAGCAGCGACAGGAAATTCTGGTGCGACAGCATCGCGCCTTTTGGCTTTCCCGTCGTGCCGGACGTGTAAAGCTGGATCGCGACGTCGTCCTTGGAGGTCGCGAGCTTGGGATCGATGTCGCTCTGCGCATCGCGCCACGCTGCAAAATCCTGCCACTCCGGCGCGCCGCCTTCCATCGTCACGATGGCGCGCAGGTGAGGCAGTTGCGGCTGCAGGCTGCGCGCGAGGTCGATGAATTCGGGGCCGACGAACAGCACCGCGGCTTTGGCATCATCGACGATGAAGGCGATCTCCGGCGCGGCCAATCGCCAGTTCACCGGCGCGGTCACGACCCGGGCCTTCACGGCGCCCATCAGCAGTTCGACGAAGAGATCGCTGTTCTTGCCGAGATAGGCGATGCGCTCGTCCGGCTTGAGACCGAGCGCGATCAGTCCATTGGCAACGCAGCTGGCATGGCGATCCAGTTCGGCGAAACTCGTCTCGCGCCCCTCGAACACCAGCGCCGTCGCATCGCCGCGCGTCTGCGCCTGCACGCGAATGACATCGCCAAGCGTGGCCGCTGCCGTGACGGACATGGTATCCCTCCCTGTTTAGTTAGTTGGGGAGAGTGTGCGGGTGTCGGCGCAGGCTGGCAAGATGGATAAGGTGCTGCGGTGCGGTGGGCGCCGCTGTCCTCCGTCATTGCGAGGTCAGGGAAAGCCGTTGGCTTTCCCCTTTGGTGAAGCGACGCTGCAATCCAACTCTTCGGCCGGGCGAGGCTGGATTGCGTCGTCGCAAGGGCTCCTCGCAATGACGAAAGAGAAGAAAGAGCTCAGCC
>JAPLPC010000286.1 GCA_026400425.1 Hyphomicrobiales bacterium
AGAGCTCGTCGCCACCGTGGTGATGTTCCGGATCTTGTATTTCATGATCCCGTTCGCGAGTTCGCTCTGCATCATGGGCTCCCGCGAGCTGTGGCTGAGCGTCATCAAGCCCTGGCAGCAGCGCAAGGCGGGCAGCCCGTCTGCAGCGACGACCGAGCCCGCCCCGGTGATCGCGCACCAACAGCCACTGAAGCGCCGCTCGCACGGTTGAGCGAGCGTTTCCAGCTTTGTCTCGCTCAGTTCTGCCTTGATCATCGAGGACCGACTGCGCGAAACGTGGCGCCGCACGACGCGCTTCTTACTTCCGCCCCATACGTGACGTTCATCGCCCCATGGCCACAGATTTTTTCAGACGCTCATTCCTCGTCGCCGTTACGCTTGCCGGCACGGTGGCGCTATGGCCTGCACCACCGGCCGCCGCGCAAGCGCCGCCCGCACCCGCAATCGCCAACAGCGACGCCGTGCAGATCACCTGGGAGGTCCGCAACCGCTTTCGGCTGTTTCGCGAGGAACGCGACTTCCAGCTTCACGTCGATGCCATGCGCAATCGCAGCGTGCTGGAATCCGAACAGGCACTCGGCATCCAGAGCGATGGCCGCGGCTGGGCCCGCAATACCGTGGGCCGCCTCTGCATCGATCTCGCCGGCAAGGTCAGCGAACCCTGCAGCCGGGACGGCAGCAAGGAAAGCTATCTGACACCGGTCGATCATCCGATCACCGTCCGCCTCACCGGCAACGTGCCGGTCGGTGCCGTCTGCGCCTGGACGTTCGACGATGGCGAAGGCCCGCGGCAATCCACCCTGGACTGCGCCGAGCCGATCAATCTGCGCGCGCTGTACGGTCGTCGCACGGTCGCAACCGTGGACGTCTCCAGTGGCGACGGTCCGATGCGGACCTCGACGGACATCGTGGTGCGCGACATCCTGATCGCCGGCCTCGGCGATTCCATTGCGTCGGGCGAGGGCAATCCGGACCGGCCCGTGGCGCTGTCCGACGATGGCTTCTGTTTCCGCTCCTATCTGGGCGGGCCTGCCGGCCAGTTCTACCGGCCGAGCCGCGCCGGCTTTAAGGGCGGACGCTCCTGCGATTCCTACGAGTCACTGCAGGCGTGGCAGCGCGCAGGCGCGCAATGGCTCAACGCCGCCTGCCACCGCTCGCTCTACAGCTACCAGACCCGCGCGGCTCTCGCCCTCGCCGTGCAGTATCCGCACATCGCCGTCACCTATCTGCCGCTGGCCTGTTCGGGCGCGACCATCCCCGACGGCCTGCTCGGCAGCCAGCGCGCCCGCGAATGCCTGACCACGAAGAATGCCTCGACCTGCGCCGGCAGCGTCAACGCCCAGGTCGCCGAACTGCGCGACGCGATGACTGCCGTGAAACGCCGGCAG
Organism: Hyphomicrobiales bacterium; assembly: GCA_026400425.1. Taxonomy (GTDB): domain Bacteria; phylum Pseudomonadota; class Alphaproteobacteria; order Rhizobiales; family Xanthobacteraceae; genus Tardiphaga. Next base: position 1,389 of record JAPLPC010000286.1, read on the forward strand.
CCGAACCGCCGCCTCGATCTGGTGCTGCTGTCGATCGGCGCCAATGACATCAATTTCTCGGGGCTGGTGGCGGATGTGATCGTCGAGAACGACACCGAACGGACGCTGTTCAAGCGGGCCGGCCTGCTCGGCTCGGTGGAAGATTCGCGTAACGCCCTGTTGCGCGATCTGCCCGCTGCGTTCGGTAAACTGCGCGAGCAACTGAAGCCGCTGGTGGGCGGCGGCATGAACCGCGTGGTGTTCGCGGCCTATGCCAATCCCGCTCTGGTCAATGGCGGCCCCTGCCCCGGCGGCCCTGCCGGATTCGACGTGCATCCGTCCTTCTCGGCCGATCCGCGCCGCCTAGCCAATGTGACCAATTTCGTCGATCGGGAATTCCTTCCGCGTTTGCGCTCGGTCGCCATGTGCGAGGGCGGCGTGCTGTGCCGCAATCCGGAAGCCGATCGCATGACCTTCGTCGATGCGCATCAACAGGCTTTTGCCAATCACGGCTTCTGCGCACGCGGCAACACCGATCCTGAATTCGACCGCGCCTGCTTCTCGCCGAAGGGCGACAGTTTCGAAACCAGCCTCGTGGAATCCGCGCAGCAACCGATGGTGTGCGGCCGCGGCGCCAGTGAATTCCGCGCCTATGCGCCGCGCGCACGCTGGATCCGCGACGCCAATGACAGCTACTTCGCAGCCATGACCTATCCGCAAGGTTACTCGGCGGCGATTCAGCCGGCGGATATCCACGATGCTACCTGGGGCGTGCTGTCGGCGGTCTATGGCGGCGCGATCCATCCGACCGGCGAAGGCCATGCCGCCATGGCCGATGCCGTGGTGCCGGCCGCCGTCAATGTGTTGCGATTGGGTGCCGAGGCGGAAGTCTCGCAGGAACCATTGGCGCCGCTGCGGCAGTAATCAAAGCGCCGCGTACAAAGCACGATGTGCGCCGTCGTTATACCGGAGATCAGTGTTGCGGCTGTGAGACCGTGGCTGCACTCGCCTTGCGCAGCGGCTGCGGCTTGCCCGAGCCATTGCCCACCGTCGGCACTTGCTTGGTGGCCACCGTCTGGTTCGGGAAATATTTGGCCGTCACGCTCGGATCGAGCAAGGCCATCTGGGCGTCCGGCAGGCGGTACCAGGTTTCGTCCTTGCCGAGCAGCGCGATGCCCCAATAGCCGCGCACGGTGAGCGCGCGACCGTCCGCGCTGACGCTCATCTTGGCCTTGTAGACCTTGCCGTCACGCGGATCGAGAATGTTGCCGTTCTCGTATTTCAGACCTTGCTGCTGCATGTTGCGGATGAACGAAATGCCCAGCACCGGCTGGCCTTTGCGGTCATCGACGCATTTGTGACAGACGTCGTCGCCCGGCTTGTCATCGGCGCTCGGAAACGTCTTGGCAATCGCGCCTTCGAATACACCGTTGTGATCGACCATCAAGACCCAGACCACAGGCTTGCCGCCTTCGATCTTCTGCCAGAGACCTGCAGCAGAGGGCTGCTGCGCCAAAGCAGGCAACGACATCAGCGCGACCGTCGCAGCGGCGATCGCAGCGAGGTGGCGGGATCGAAATCCAATCATCGGGATCACCTTCGCAGTTGTCGTCAGCAAACGCATCGCCATGCGTTGGCTGGACCGGCAATGTTTCACGATGAAAGACTGAACGCACTCCATGGCTTTTGCAAGATCACCGGTTGCGTTCCGATATTTCGCAACATTGCTGCTGCCGCAATACCGTCACACCCCAACTGCGCCGCACAGAACCGAGTTCTGCTGGGTACATCCGGAACTTGCGGCAGCGATGGGCCGACTGTGATGTGTGAAGCGTCGCATGACGAGCGCGGTGCCGAGATCGACCAACCCTTGCCTGCATGCGCCAAACACGCTGTAACCAGCACGCTCAGTTGGATCAGTTGGAGATGACGACGTGAATGCCCCTACCCGCGCACCCGCGCCATTGCTTGCAGACTATCCATTCCGCCTGTCGGACAATGTGCGCTTTGCCGATCTCGATCCCAACAATCACGTCAACAACGCGATCTATGCCAGCTATTTCGAAACCAGCCGCGTCGTTCTCACGAAAGATTCCGCTTACGGAATAACGCCGGACGGGCTGACCTGGGTGCTCGCGCGCCTCGACATCCACTTTCGCGCCGAACTGCACTGGCCGGGCACGATCGAACTCGGCACCGGCATCGAGAAGGTCGGTCGGACCTCGCTGACTTTTTCCCAGGTGGTTTTCTCGCAAGGCAAATGCATTGCGTCGGCCAGCGCCACCACGGTGATGGTCGGTCTCGCCAGCCGTCAGCCGACGGCGATACCGCCGGCTGTGCTCGAGAAGATCCAGCCCTGGATGATGCGCAGCAGCGGGCTCGCGCCGGCTCAGGCCTGACGTTCAGGCGTGATCACCACCAGGCCGTCGAGGGCGTCGGTGATCTTGATCTGGCAGGAGAGGCGCGAGTTCGGCTTGATGTCGTAGCCGAAGTCCAGCATGTCCTCTTCCATCGGGGTCGGGGCGCCGACGCGCTCCATCCATGCGTCGTCCACATAGACATGGCAGGTCGCGCAGGCGCAGGCGCCGCCGCATTCGGCTTCGATGCCGGGGATCGAATTACGGATCGCGGCTTCCATCACGGTAGAGCCGGCATCCGCTTCGATGGTGCGGGTTTCACCGGAATGGTCGATAAAGTTGATTTTGGCCATGATGCTCGCACTGCCGGAAAGAAGATACGACTGTCCTATAACGGCTCACTCCGGACAGCGCCAGCGCTCCACCGCAAAACCGTCATCCGGAAATGGCTGACGCAGACACTTGCCGGCTGACGGAATCAGGACCGCCGGAGCATACCATCGATCTCGGCGCGGGCCTCAAGCACGGCGTCGGTCAAGGTCATCATCGCTTCGCCATGATCGGCCTTGTCGCGCAACATCGTTTCCAGCCACTCCGCCGCATCGGTGATGCGAAACGCCCCGATCGCCTCGGCCGAGCCGCGCAGCTTGTGGGTCAGGGCCCCGACATTGGCAGGTAGTTTCACGATCTTTTCGATCAGTTCGCTCGCCTGGGCCGCAAACATGGCCAGCACTTCGTGTTCGAGCGAAGCGTCGCCCATGGTCATCCGGCGAAGGTGCTCGATATCGAGAGGTCCGTCATCGGGAACCAGCGGCGGTGATGGCATCCATTGAACCCGTTCGAAGTGGAGCGACATTGATACTGGCCCGAAAATTCTGTCGCCGGAGGTTCCAGCAGCAATTTTCAGGAGCCAAACACGGATTTGGTTAACGGAACGTTCTGTGCACGATCCGGCATTCCGCCACCGTTTTGACGAAAACTCGCCACGATTTCCCGGCCAATCCCAATGTTGGTGGCTTAACAATCGGTTACCGGGACGAGCCGTTAACTATCATTAAGAAAGTCTTAACCGGAAGCATTTCATTCGCGCGACCAAGCCAATAGGATGTTTGCGGGAATAGCGGACAAGCCGAGCGACCGGTTGTCCGTGATCGTAGGACGGGGATGCCGCATCATGACGAGGGGTCATGAGGCAGCAGAATACGATCGGTGCGGGAACTCCCGTAGTATTGCGTAAAAGGGGCGTGGAACGAGCATGGCAAACAATTCGAAGAAGGCCAAGGATCCGACCGAAGTCGCTCTTTCTGCCATCCAGGAGGCGCTCAACATCGACGGACCGCGCGAGTCCAATCTGCGCGGCGATGCGCCGCCGCTGACAAACCCGATGGACCTCGACGACGCCCGCTTCGATTCCCGCGTTTCTGCCGACCGTCCAGCCTTCGAGACCACCGACGAGTCCCGCTTCGGTCGCCGTGCCGCCAACGACGACCGCGAGACGATCGGCCAGATCCTGCAGGCGC
>JAPLPC010000430.1 GCA_026400425.1 Hyphomicrobiales bacterium
CGAGGCGCCTGACGCCAAGACCATCGTGTTGACGCTGAAGGAGCCCTACGGCCTCGTTCTGGATTCGATCGCCAAGCCGTCGTCGCTGGTGCCGTTCATGATGCCGAAGCGGCTCGCCGACACGCCGACCGACAAGGCGATTCCCGAGCAGATCGGTTCGGGTCCGTTCAAGTTCGTGCAGTCCGAGTTCCAGCCGGGCGTGAAGGTCGTCTACGAGAAATTCAAGGAGTACAAGCCACGCTCCGAGCCGATTGACTGGCAGGCCGGCGGCAAGGTCGTGAAGGTCGATCGCGTCGAATGGATCACCATGCCCGACGCGCAGACCGCCGTGAATGCGCTGCAGTCCGGCGACATCGATTTCATGGAAAACGGTCCGTTCGATCTGCTGCCTCCTGTCGAAGGATCCGGAACTGAAGGTCGAGGTTCTGAACACGCTCGGCTTCCAGACGCTGGGGCGCACGAACTTCCTCAACCCACCCTTCGATAACCCGAAGGTGCGCCGTGCGGCCTTCCTGGCGCTGAGCCAGAAGCCGGTGCTCGATGCGCTGGTCGGCGATCCCAAATACTACCGGGTGTGTGGCGCGGTGTTCGGTTGTGATACGCCGAATGCGACCGATGTCGGGTCCGAGACCCTGGTCAAGGGCACCGGCCTCGAGCAGGCCAAGAAGGCGCTCGCGGAATCCGGCTATGATGGCACGCCCGTCGTCATCATGGCGCCGACCGATGTCACCACGCTGAAGGCGCAGCCGATCGTCGCCGCTCAGCAGCTGCGCGATGCCGGTTTCAAGGTCGAAGTGCAGGCGACCGATTGGCAGACCGTCGTCACCCGTCGCGCCAGCCAGAAGCCCGTCAAGGAAGGTGGTTGGAACATGTTCTTCACCAACTGGGTCGGCGCAGACATTCTGAATCCGGTGGCGAACGTCTCGACCTCCGGTCGCGGCAAGACCAATGGCGGCTGGTTCGGTTGGACCGAAGACGCCAAGCTGGAAGAGCTGCGCGACAAATATGCGCGCGCGACTGCGCCGGACGAGCAGAAGAAGCTCGCCGCCGAGATCCAGAAGGAAGTCTACGACAAGGTGATCTACATCCCGCTCGGCGAATACAAAGTGCCGAGCGTGTGGCGGACCTCGTTGACCGGCGTCACATCGGGTGCGGCCATCCCGATGTTCTGGAACATCGACAAGAAAGACTGATCCGGCCACTGCTTGCTGCTGACACACCGAGATCGACGAAGCGCCGGCCTGCACCCTCAGGCCGGCGCTTTTCGTTGCGGCAACGAGAACGTATCAGCACAGCGACCTGCAAGGGCAGACTCTCTCAAAGGGTGTCATTGCACCGCGTTTTCAGGTGGATCCGCCTGCGGACCCATCGTGAGGCAATCTTGCGGCAGGTGTCCCGCCAGGACGGACGCCGAACGCGCAATGCTGATATGCGCAAAGTGCGCAAAATGTGTTTGTGATTTGCGCGAATTGCGCATAAGCCGCGCTGGCGCGCGATGCCAGCCCGCGGATTGCGCAACCAAATCGAAGGAAAAAGAAAATGCAGGTGCCAATCAAGCGCGCGATTGAAAAAGTCCCCGGCGGCATGATGACCGTCCCGCTTTTGCTCGGCGCACTGGTCGCCACGTTTTTCCCCAACACGCCAAAATTCTTCGGCTCGTTCACCGGCGCGCTGTTTTCCGGCGGCGCTTTGACGATCCTGGCCGTGTTCTATGTCTGCATGGGCGCCAGCATCAGCTTCAAGGCGACGCCCTATATCGTCAAAAAAGGCGGCACGCTGCTGCTGGTGAAAGTCGGCGTGGCCATGATCCTCGGTCTGATCTTCGGCCGCTTCCTCGGCGAAGCGCCGATCACCGCAGGCATCTTCGCCGGCGTCTCCACGCTCGCCATCGTCGCTGCGATGAATGACACCAATGGCGGTCTCTACATGGCGCTGATGGGTCAGTATGGCCGTCCGCGCGACGTCGGTGCCTATAC
>JAPLPC010000075.1 GCA_026400425.1 Hyphomicrobiales bacterium
CCCGGAATCCGGTCAGACGGACCGGCTTCGATGCGCTACGCGTCGGCGCCCGGGCCGACGAAGAGGCCCTCAAGCGGCAGGCCTGGGACCTCCTCCAGAATAGCGGCCACGATTTCACCGACGACGACGTCGAGCGGCTTGCCCCGCTGCTGGTCGCCGCCCATCTTGGTGCCGCTGCGCACGCGCAACGCGCAGCCCGGGACGACTTTACGCCCAATCCAATCCTCGCCCAACTTCCTCAGTCAACGGCGCCGGAGCTCGATCTGGTCCGAGCGTTCGAAGAGTATGCCGAGAAAGGTGGCCTTAAGGGCGGGACAGACGGTCCGACAGCGAAGCGCTGGCGGCCCAAGATCCGCCTATTCGTGAGCTGGCTTGGCCACCGCGACCTATGCAAGATGACGTCGGACGACGCATATGCTTGGGTCGATCACCTGCTTGCTGAGGGATACTCCGCAAAAAGCGTCAAAGACGTCTGGATCGCTTCGTTGTCGGCGGTCGCCGGATTTATGACCTACCGACGAAAATTGAAGACCGCCAACCCATTCAAGTCGATCGTTGTTCGGCCGTTGCCCAAATCGAGAAAGCCCGAGAGTCCGAACCCGCAGCCGGAGGCCACCGTCGCTCCGCGACAAAAGGGGTACTCGCACGCCGAGGCAGTGAAGATACTTGAAGCGACGTTCCTCCCGGCGTCACATCTGACAGCGGTGGAGACCCGCGCCGCAAGGCGCTGGCTGCCGTGGCTTTGCGCCTACAGCGGCGCGCGCGTCAACGAGTTGACCTCACTTTATCCGGCCGACGTCTGGCGGGCTCCGGCCAGCGGCATCTGGGTCATGATCATCAAGCCCGAGCTTGAGAAAACGGAGCAGTGGCGGACTGTGCCGATCCATTCGCATGTGGTCGAACAGGGCTTCCTCGAATACGTCGAGCAGCGCCGGAAGGCGAAGCTGCCGCTGTTCTACGATCCCGCTCGATCGCGCGGCGCCACCGCCGGGAACCCGCAATTCAAAAAGGTCGCGGAGCGTTTGGGCGAATGGCTACACTCGCTGAAGCTGGTGCCTGCCGGCGTGCAGCCAAGCCACGCATGGCGGCATCTATTCAAATCGACAGCGCGCCACCTCGGGATGGACCGCGAGGTCGAAGGATTCATCACCGGGCATCGTCCCAAAGAATCGAACGCGTCATCGGACTACGGCGACCGATGGGTGGCGACGATGTCGGCGGAGATCGAGAAGTATCCGAGGTTCGCAGTCGACGGCGCCGGCGTGACCGCGCGCAAGAAGACTCGCCGCAGCGCCGACCAGATCGCCGCCGATGACGCGGCGAAGGCCGCGCGGAAGGCGGCGCGCGCCAAGCGGGCTGCCTAAGCGCTGCCCGGCGCTCCGCCCATCATCGCCGCAGCCGCGACGAGGAGCGATGCCATCAGGCCCCATCCAAGGAACGGGATCAAGATATCCATGCAGCTCGCGATGAAGCTGCGTGCGGCGCGGTGATCGAGCGCGTTGCCTAGCCCTTGGAGCGCTTTGACGCGCGAGTAGGTTTCTTCCTGACCGTCGGCACCGATGCGAGCAACACGTCCGGATACCCCATCAACCAAGCGGCGAATTCCGGATGGAGCGCGCCGCGCTTTCCCGCGCTTGTCGATGACCCATTCAAGTCGGCCTGTACCTGGTCCTCGATCCGGCTCGCGTCCGGAGCGTTCGGCGATCCCCGTCCCGCCGTCTTGGTTGCTCTCGGCGTCCCCCAGAGCGACGCCTTGACCGCGCCGATCAGGTTCGTCCCGTGCCCGTTCTGGCGCACGCTCTTGCTGTCGTTGTTCGAGCCGCCTCTGCTCGTCGTCGGCGTCGGCCACAAAGTAGTATCGGGGCCGGCCGTGCTCCGCACCCGCGCATGCGGCCGTGAACGGGACTGTCCCCACGGCGTAGTCCAGGGAATCCAGGCGACCTCGCACAACTCCGATCCATTCAGCCGCATCACCAGACTGCTCTCCAAGGAGGACTGCAGGTCGTCGTGCCTCGACAAGCTTCTCGAAATCGGGCCAGAGATGACGCTCGTCGGCGAACCCGAGCTGCTTACCGGCACGGGTGAATGGCTGACATGGCAGGCTTGCCGTCCAAACAGGTCGGTCGTCGCGCCATCCGACGGCGCGTAGCGCAAACGGCCAGCCGCCGATCCCCGCGAAAAAATGCGCCTGCTTGTAACCAACGAGGTCGCTCGGATGCACGTCGCGGACGTCTCGACGATCGACCACTCCGTCGGGAACAACTCCGGCTGCGATGAGATTTTCGAGCCAATCGGCTGCATGCGGATCCTTCTCATGTAGTACGCACTCATTCCTGCTCTCGCTCCAGCCGCCGCTTCGGCTTGATCTCATCCGTCGCCTTCGCCAGAAGGTCCTCGATGCGCTCGGCATCCTTCCTGAGCCGCTTCGGCTCTTTTTTGAGGAGGGCCTCGAAAGCCCTCCACGTGTTGTCGGAGACCGGCTTTTTTCCGGCAGCGATGCCGTAG
>JAPLPC010000342.1 GCA_026400425.1 Hyphomicrobiales bacterium
AACGAAGGCGTGTTCTCGTTCCAGGACGACGACGAGCAGTGGCTGTCGCTGCGCTACGACCTCACCGCACCGCTCGCGCGCTATGTCGCCGAACATTGGGACGCGCTGCCGAAACCCTATCGCAGCTACCGCGCCGGTTACGTCTATCGCAACGAAAAGCCGGGCCCCGGCCGCTTCCGCCAGTTCATGCAGTTCGATGCCGACACGGTCGGCTCCGGCTCGCCGGCGGCGGATGCCGAGATGTGCATGATGGCGGCCGACACGATGGAGAAGTTAGGTGTGCAACGCGGTCAATACGTGGTTCGTGTCAACAACCGCAAAGTTCTTGACGGCGTCATGGAAATCGCCGGCCTCGGCGGTCCCGATCAGGCAGGCCGGCGTCTCACGGTGCTGCGTGCCATCGACAAGATGGACAAGTTTCCCGTCGGCGAGATCAAGAAGCTGCTCGGCTCCGGCCGTTGGGATGGCGGCGAGGAAGGAAAGGGTGACTTCACAAAGGGGGCAGGTCTTTCAGACGATAAAGCCGACATAATTCTAGGTTTTGTGAAAAACAGCACTAGCACCGCTAACGTTCGTAGCCGTGGCGGCTACGGGAATTTTGCATTCAGCGTCGATTTACTGGAGATGCTCTCGACTTCAGCAATTGGTACTGAGGGCGTCAATGAACTTATCGAGATCGCTCGATTAACATCAGCCTCCGGATATCAAGACGGCCGTATCCTTATCGATCCCTCCGTCGTTCGCGGCCTCGAATACTACACAGGGCCGGTCTACGAAGTTGAGCTCACGCTCGAGACCAAAGACGACAAAGGCCGTCCTGTCCGTTTCGGCTCGGTCGGCGGCGGCGGGCGCTATGACGGCCTCGTCTCGCGCTTCCGTGGCGAGCCGGTGCCGGCCACCGGCTTCTCCATCGGCGTGTCGCGGCTGCAGGCGGCGCTGACGCTGCTCGGCAAGATCGACACCAAGCCGGATCACGGCCCGGTGGTCGTCACCGTGTTCGGCGGCGAGATCGCGGACTATCAGGCGATGGTCGCCAAACTGCGCAATGCCGGCATCCGCGCCGAACTCTATCTCGGCAATCCCAAGCACGCGCTCGGGCAGCAGATGAAATATGCCGACAAACGCCATTCGCCGCTCGCGATCATTCAGGGCTCGGACGAGAAGGCCCGCGGCATGTTGCAGATCAAGGATCTGATCGCCGGCGCCGGCCTCACCGAGATCAAGGATCGCGAGGAATATCTCAAGAAGCAGGCCGAGGCGCAGATCGAGATTGCGGAGACGGACCTGGTCAGCGAAGTGCAGAAGCTTCTCGCCAAGCACGGCGTGAGCTGGAGCGCCTAGCTCTCAGTCGTCATTGCGAGCGTAGCGAAGCAATCCAGAAAGCCGCAATAGAACACTGGATTGCTTCGTCGCAACGGCTCCTCGCAATGACGGCCATTGACGTCGGTCGCTGCGAGGCAAAATAGTATGGTCCTCCGTCATTCAAACATGGCGGCATGAAAAAAAGGGAGACACCGATGCCTGAGATCACCGTGAGCATGGCCGCCGGCCGCACC
>JAPLPC010000019.1 GCA_026400425.1 Hyphomicrobiales bacterium
CACGGTGGTCGCGGCGCATTGCACGTCGCCCGAAGCGATGGCCAGGTGGCGGCTCGCCTGCGGCACTTTCTTGATGGTGACGTCGAGCCCGTTCTTCGCAAAGATACCGGCTTCCTTGGCCAGGGTCAGCGGTGCAAAACCGGTCCAGCCCGAGATAGCGATGGTCACCTTGGTCTGCGCAACTGCTGGCGTAGCGACCAGAGCAGCTAATACAGCGGCGACGGATACTCCAATCAACTTCATAACCCACTCTCCTCAGCTAGTTTTGAAAGATACTGCACGGCAGCATGGTGGATGGCCAGAGTCAATTTCCCCCGCATCCCTGCGACAGATAGATCATGGTGCGCCGTCATACGCGCCCCGCCGGCGTGAAGCGTGCGGTGAGACGATAGAGATCGTTCGGATAGGTGACGCGGACCGAGGTGATCACTTTGGTCTTGCGCCAGGTGCGGCGCTCGACCACGAGACAGGCGGCCGGCTTCTTCAGCGCCAGCACCCCGCGCGCGTCGTCATCGGCCAGACATGCCGTGATCTGATGTTCAGCCTCGCTCCATGCGACATGGCCAAGCAGCCAGGTACCGGGCGGCACGCGGGAGAAGTCGATCTCAGATGCGGTTGATACGACGTCGAGATTGATCAGACGCTGCTCCCAGGCGAACGGCCGCCCCATCGCGACATGGCGGCAGCTCAGCGCCAGCACGTCGCAGCTTTGATCTATGCCGAGGCGCTCGATATCATCTTTGGTCGCCTTGCGCCGCCTGCGCGACAGCAACTCATATCCATAGCTCTCGCCCCGCTTCGCGATTTCGGCCTGGATGTCCGGAATATGCAGCACGGCGGATTGCACCACCGGCTTGGCGACGAAACTACCGACACGTCGTTTGCGCTCGATCACGCCAGCGGCCGCGAGCCCCGAAAGCACCTTGTTCACGGTCATCCGTGAGCATTGATAGGTCTCGACCATCTCATGCTCGAACGGGATACGGTGACCGGGCGGCCAGCGGCCCGACAGGATCTTGTCCTCGAGATCGGCGCGAATGCGCTGGTAAAGCGCCCGCGGCGCCGTATGCGCCTTGGTCTTGCCCGCCTTCGGCGCGCGCGGATTTGCCATTACAAGCCCGCCAAACGCTGCATGACGCGCTGATAGCGGGCGCTGATGACGGATCGTTGGAGATGACGCCCATTCTCAACGACGCGCTTGCCGCCGACATAGACACGATCGACAGCCGACTTGCCGGCAACGAATACCATGGCATCGAGCCAGCGATCGCCGGCGACGGCACAAAGATCTGGGTGCGATGTGTCGAGGGTCACGATATCGGCGCGTTTGCCCACTGCGAGGGCGCCGATCGATCGACCCGAAGCTTGCGCGCCGCCGGCCAGAGCATGCTCGTAGAGCGCACGCCCCGTGGACTCGCCTGCGCGGCGGGCCACGGCATTGCGGACGCGGTAGGCAAGACGCTGGCTGTATTCGAACTGCTTGAGCTCGCCGGGCGCGGTGATTTCAATGTTGGAATCGCTGCCGACGCCGAAAAGGCCGCCGCCATCGATGTAGCGCGGGCCCTCGAAAATGCCATCGCCGAGACTGGCCTCGGTGAGCGGACACAGGCCGATGACCGCGCCGGCCTTTGCCACGCCTGCCGCTTCGCTGTCGGTCATATGCGTCGCATGGATCAGAACCCAGCGCCGATCCACCGGCAGATGATCGAGCAGCCAGGCCACCGGACGCTGCCCCGACCAAGCGATGCAGTCCTCGACTTCCCTGATCTGCTCGGACACATGAATATGGACCGGGCCTGTCGGCACGGCGTCGAGCACCTCACCCAGCGCGTCCGGCGTCACCGCGCGCAGGGAATGCGGCGCGATGCCGACGACTGCATCCTCGACCGAGCTGACCGCGTGGCGTGAACGCTCCAGCAGGACGAGGAAACGCGCGGGATCGTTGATGAAGCGGCGCTGGCCGTGCACCGGTGCGGCCCCGCCGAACCCGCCAGAATGATAGAAGCTCGGCAGCAGCGTGAGGCCGATGCCGGTTTCGCTGCTGGCTGCCGCAATGCGCGACGCCATTTCCGCCGGATCGGCATAGGCATGGCCGGCCGCGTCGTGATGCAGATAATGAAACTCGGCGACCGATGTGAAACCGCCTTCCAGCATCTCGGCATAGGCGAAGGCCGCGATGGCCTCGACATCATCGGGCGTCAATGCATCGATGAAGCGATACATCAACTGCCGCCAGGTCCAGAAACTATCCTGGGTTTCGCCGCGGGTTTCAGTGAGGCCAGCCATACCGCGCTGAAACGCATGGCTGTGCAGATCGGGCAAACCCGGTAGCGCCACACCGCTGACGATTTCCGCGTCAGCGCTGCTCGAATTGTCGGCAACGGCTGCGATCGCACCATTCTCGACGGTCAGCGTGACGTCGCGCGCCCAGCCGCCGGGGAGCAGCGCTTGGGCGAAGAACAGCTTTCTTGCAGCACGATCGGTGCCCATGGCGCTTGCCTGTCGCGTTCAAAAGACGCTCGACAATAAGCGAGGGCGCTGGTTATGTATAGACATAGAGCGTCCCAAAGAGTGGCATCGCCTCATGACCGACGACCCGCACTCGTTTGACACGATCTGGAGCAATGCCCGCCTCGCCACCATGGCCGAGGCGCATTCAGGCCTCGGCATCATCGACGGCGGATGCATCGCATCGAAAGACGGCCGCATCGGCTTTGTCGGCGCGATGTCCGATCTGCCGACCGGCGTTGACGCGGCCGAGCGCATCGATTGCGGCGGACGCTGGATCACCCCGGGCCTGGTCGACTGCCACACCCAGCTCGTCTATGGCGGCCATCGCGCCCATGAATTCGCGATGCGGCTGCAGGGCGCGACCTATGAAGACATCTCGCGCGCCGGCGGCGGCATCGCTGCCAGCATGACGGCAACGCGCGCCGCGAGCGAAGCGGATCTGGTCGCCAGCGGCCTGCGGCGGCTCGATCACCTGATCGCCGAGGGCGTCACCACCATCGAGATCAAATCCGG
>JAPLPC010000450.1:0-1104 GCA_026400425.1 Hyphomicrobiales bacterium
GCACCACAGCTCGACCATCGCCTCTCCGGCATCACCGATTTCCAGGTTGGGGATCCGCTTCGAGCCGGGCATGCGCTGCGCGTCGAGGGTCATTTCGAGCCCGAATGGAAAATCGTCGGCCGCCTGCGCAGGCAACGCCGCCAACAGGGCGGAGCCGAGGAATGCGAGACGCAACCCAGCAGCGTTCAATGAGGTCATCCGATTTCCGCATCGTTTGGTAAAAGACAATGCCGCGTCATACGCGGCGCAGGGATCATTGACCAGATCGACGCGGAGACAATGTGGCACGCATGAAAACACCCCGCGACGGTGCCGTCGCGGGGTGTGATCGATGGTCGCCGTCGGGGGCGGCCTATTTCGGTGCCGCGATCACCATCTCGGTGAACGGATAGACATAGGCCTGCAGCATCACGAAGCCGCCGACCATGCAGGCCAGCACGATGGAGTGCCAGAACACGAAGCGCAGGATCGAGCCTTCATGTCCGAACCAGTTGGTGGCGGTCGAGGCCACGACGATGGACTGCGCGTCGATCATCTTGCCCATCACACCGCCGGACGAATTGGCAGCACTCATCAGGATCGGGTTGAGGCCGAGCTGTTCCGACGTGATCTTCTGCAGATTGCCGAACAACACGTTGGATGCCGTGTCCGAGCCAGTCAGCGCAACGCCGAGCCAGCCGAGCAGCGTACCGAAGAACGGATACAGCACGCCGGTGGCCGCGAAAGCGAGACCGAGCGTGGCATCGACGCCGGACAGCCGGGTCAGCGTGCCGATCGCCAGCATCGCCGAGATGGTGATCAGCGAGTAAGCGCAGAGCTTGATGGTCGCGCCATATTCCTTGATCATCTTGATCGGCGAGAAGCCCATCACGAAGCCGGAGATGATCGCGGCGAGCAACATGCCGGTGCCGGTGAACGACACATAGGTGAAGGCGAACACCGCGCTCTCGGGCGTCGGCTTCGCGGCCACCGGCGGCACCTTGTTGATCATATTGTGCAGTTCGGGCACCGGGTAGTTCCAGGTGAAGATCGGATTGACGATCCCCTTGAACCAGTTTGTGCCCCAGACCAGCAGGATGGCGCAGAGGATGATCCACGGCATCA
>JAPLPC010000450.1:1150-10178 GCA_026400425.1 Hyphomicrobiales bacterium
CACGGCATCAGCGCCTTCCACACTTCGGCGTTGGTCAGCTTCTCGGTGCTCATCGGCTTCACCGGCGGCACGGTCGAGGCCGAGTCGTCGCGCTGGCGGAGTGCTGCGGAGGTCCAGATCTTCTTCGGCTGCCAGACTTTCAGGAACAGGATCAGCGCCGCCATCGAAATCAGCGACGCGCCGATATCGACGATCCACGGGTTGATGTAGTTCGAGATCACGAATTGCGGGATCGCGAAGGACAATGCGGTGACCAGGATCGCCGGCCAGACTTCCTTCATGCCTTTCCAGCCTGCGAAGGCCCACACCACCCAGAACGGCACGATCATCGAGAACACCGGCAACTGGCGGCCAACCATGGCGCCCAGAATGAAGGGATCGAAGCCGGTGACGGTGGCGAGGCCCTGGATCGGCGTACCGAGCGCGCCATAGGCGACCGGCGCGGTATTGGCGATCAGTGACAGGCCGGACGCGGCCAGCGGCGAGAAGCCGAGGCTGATCAGGATGGCGCCGGTGACGGCGACCGGAGTCCCGAAGCCCGAGGCGCCCTCGAAGAACGCACCGAACGAAAATGCGATCAGCAGGATCTGCAGGCGACGGTCATTGGTGACGCCGCCGATGGCCCGCTGCAGGATTTCGAAGCGGCCGCTATCGACCGTGAGCCGATACATGAAGATGACGTTGAGGACGATCCAGCCGATCGGGAAGAAGCCGGTGACGACGCCAAGCGCAGAGGCGCGGATCGACATGTTGGCCGGCATCGTGAATGCGTAGATGGCCACCAGATTGGCCAGTACCAGCGCGATGATGGCGGCGATGTGCGCCTTCACTTTGTTCGTGGCGATCAGGACCAGAAGAATGACCACCGGAATGGCGGCGATCAGCGTCGAGATCGTAGCATTGCCGAATGGATTGTAGACCTGATTCCACATGGCGTTTGTCCCCTAATATTGTCGTTAGCAACAAGTGGTGCGCCAGCCCTGACAGGGATTGGCATCTTGCTGATCGTTCACTTGCAGGGGGGCTGGTGATCGGTCAAAGCCGAACGCTGATCGACAGACTCCATACAACGCGAAAGGCGAGCAGCCGCGGCCCTCGCCTTTCGCCCATCTAAATTGAATCACAGTTTCGCGACAAGGCGTCGCGCGTCATCTTGCCGGCGACTTTAGTCTAAACGATCATATCGGTTCCATCGTCGATGGGCTGTCCGCGCTCCCGGAGATCTGCCGTGAACAACATCCGCTCCACGCTGGCAGCCGTCTGGCGACTGGCGATCCCCTATTTCAGTTCCGAGGACAGATGGGCCGGGCGCGGACTGCTTGCTGCGGTGATCGCGCTGGAGCTCGGCTATGTCGCCATCACCGTGCTGGTCAATCGCTGGAACAGCAATTTCTTCAACGCGCTGCAGGACCGCGACCTCGCGTCGTTCACCTATCTGCTCGGCTATTTCGCAGTACTGGCGACGATGGCCGTCATCGTGCAGGTCTATCAACTCTATCTCAACCAGTGGCTGCGGATCCGCTGGCGCCGCTGGCTCACCGAGCACTACCTCACCGGCTGGCTCCACAATGCCAACCACTATCGGATGCAGCTGCAGGGCGAGACCGCGGACAACCCCGACCAGCGCATCGAGGAGGACGTGCAGCTGTTCGTCGATCAGACGCTCAGTCTAGGGATTGGACTGCTGAGCTCGGTGGTGACGATCGGCTCGTTCATGCTGATCCTGTGGGGCCTGTCGGAGGCGGCACCGCTGCATCTGTTCGGCGTCGATCTCAATATTCCCGGCTATCTGATCTGGGCCGCGTTGATCTATGCGATCATAGGCACTGTGCTGACGCATCTGATCGGCTGGCCGCTGGTGGGGCTGAATTTCCGCAAGCAAAGGTTCGAGGCGGACTTTCGATTCAACCTCGTGCGCACGCGCGAGAATGCGGAGCAGATCGCCTTGCTGAAGGGCGAGCCGGCGGAGCATCAGCGGCTATCGTTGCGGTTTCGCGAGGTGGTGGCGAACTACATGGACATCATGGGCCGTACCAAGAAGCTGACGGCGTTCACCGCCAGCTACAATCAGGCCGCGGTGCTGTTTCCCTATATCATGATCGGACCGGCGTATTTTGCCGGCAAGGTGCAACTCGGCAGCGTCACGCAGACGGCTTCGGCCTTCAGCAGCGTGCAGGAGGCGACGTCGTTCTTCGTCACCGCCTATCGCACATTGGCCGAGTGGCAGTCGGTGGTCGCGCGTCTCGATGGATTCGAGCAGGCCATCGCCAATGGCCAGGCGCTCGTTACCAAGCCCGACATTATCCACACGGCGACCCGCGCCGATGGCGACATCGCCCTGTCCGATCTCACCGTGGCGCTGCCCGGCGGCGCGCCGTTGCTGCAGACCGACCGCTTTGCGTTACGCAAAGGCGAGCGCACGCTACTGACGGGCCCATCAGGCGCGGGCAAATCGACGCTGTTTCGCGCCATTGCCGGCATCTGGCCATTCGGCAGAGGCGAAGTGACCGTCCCCATCGACGCATCGGTGATGATGCTGCCGCAGCGGCCGTATTTCCCCGTCGGCACTCTGAAGGATGCCATCGCCTATCCCGGCGCAACGGATCGCTTCGATGCGGCGGCAATCGCAGAGGCTGTGACCGCGGTGGGCCTGCCGGCGCTGGCTAAGCAGCTCGACGAAGACGCCCACTGGAACCGAATGCTGTCGCTCGGCGAACAGCAGCGCCTCGGCGTTGCCCGCGCCTTGCTGCACCGGCCGGATTATCTGTTTCTCGACGAAGCCACCGCATCCCTCGACGAGCCATCGGAGGCGGCGCTGTACGGCATGATCGAGGCGCGGCTGCCGGGCACGACCGTGGTGTCGATCGGCCATCGCAGCACGCTGCGCGCGTTTCATCAACGCCATGTGGCGATGGCGCAAGCGGGTGATCATTTCGTGCTGCAGGATGTCCGGCCGGCGGCAATCAGCTAACGGGGCGCGGCTGCGTCCCCGGCCGGCTCGGCGAAACGCGCCAGCGTGATCCGTGCCAAAGCGTGATACAGCCCTTCTTCGAGCACCAGTTGCGAGGCCGCATTGGCGATCAGCGCCGCGGCCATCAGCGGAATGACCATTGCATGGTTGTTGGTCATCTCCGAGGTGATGACGAAAGCGGTGATCGGTGCCCGCACGACGCCGGTCAGATATGACACCATGCCGATCAGCACCAGCGCATCCAGCGGCACCGGTGGCAGATAGGGTGCCAGGTCCGACGCGATGCCCGCCCCGATCGCCAGCGACGGCGCGAAAATGCCGCCGGGAATGCCCGAGATCGCCGACAGCAGCGTCGCGGCGTATTTCCACAATCCGTAGCCGTGGGCGATGGCGTTCGGCCCGTCATGGATGATGGCGCGGGCCTGCTCGTAGCCGGTGCCATAGATGTGGAGGCCGCTGACGAGACCGCACAATGCCACGCCGAGCCCGCAGGCGCCGGCAAACAGCACCGGGCGCTGCTTGGTCGCGTTGCCGAGGCGGCCGGGCACGCCCAGCGCAAAGCGGATCAGGATGCGGCTGAACAGGCCGCCGAGCACGCCGCACAGGATCGCGCAGATCGGCACCACGATCCAGGCCGCGCCGAGCGGCAGCACCGCCGACGGGGTGCCGAAGTAATGATACTCGCCGAGGATCGCCATGGAGGTGAGGCCGGCGGCGACGATGGCGCCGATGACGAGACCGGAGGTGCGCATCTCGAACGAGCGGCTGAGTTCCTCGATGGCGAACACGATGCCGGCCAGCGGCGTGTTGAACGCAGCGGCGACGCCGGCCGCGGAGCCGGCCAGCAGAAAGCCCGGCTGACGATAGGGTGCGAAGCGACCGAGCGCCGCCATGATGGCGCCACCGACCTGCACGGTAGGTCCCTCGCGCCCGGTGGAGGCGCCGAACAGCAGACCGAGCGTCATCACCACGACCTTGCCGAAGCCGACCCGCAACGACACCAGCGGCCCGCGGCGGGCATGCGGCAATTGC
Source organism: Hyphomicrobiales bacterium (assembly GCA_026400425.1). Lineage (GTDB taxonomy): Bacteria > Pseudomonadota > Alphaproteobacteria > Rhizobiales > Xanthobacteraceae > Tardiphaga. The sequence goes on from JAPLPC010000450.1 coordinate 5,154, forward strand.
AGCGCGGCGATCACCTGCGGGATGCCGGAGCCCTGGGCATTGGGAAACACCGCCACCGCCAGCCACATGCAGAGCGCAAAGCCGAGCGGCGTCACCAGCAGCCCGGCATAGGGCCACTGCCCGAGCATGGCACCGAACAGATGCTGGGCCTGATCGGCGAGCCAGGCCATGGCGATGGCGGCGAGGCCGACACCGATGCCGCCGGCCACGAACAGCATGTGGCGGGTCCAGCGCTTGCGCGCGAGGCGAGAACGAAGGCCGAGATGAGAGATGTAGCGACGGGTCTGCATGGCCCGATCGATGTTGCAGGTCTCATGCCGCTCAGCAATGCCGGCAATTGGAGAGCAGGCCTGCGCAAAGCAAACTGCGGCAGTTACTCACTGCCCAAAGCAAAACGGGCAGCGATTGCTCGCTGCCCGTTCACGTCCAACCGAAGGTCGGAGAAGCTTACTTCAGGTTCTGCATCGCGGTCAGGTCGGCCGACAGCTTGACGATGCCGGTGGCGCCGCACCAGGTCGAGCCAGCGCCGCCCGGATTGATCGCGGTGACGTTGTTGGTGCCCGAAGCAGTGAAGTCCGACGTGAAGGCGTTGCAATCACCGCGGTTCAGGCTGGTGTCGGAGTAGCGCAGGTCGAGCGTGAACACCTTGTAGGTGAAGCCGACGCCGATGTTCCAGGTGTTGTAATCGGTGTACTTGATGCCGTTCGGGAACTGAGCGGTGCCGTAGAAGGCGTCCGAAGTGCCGAACCACTGACGACCGAACTCACCCGAAGCGTACATGCCGACGCCCGACGAACCGAACCAGGTGGTCGGCGCGATCGCCTTCGCGGTCACGGCGGCGTAGTTGCCCCAGGCACCGGTGTTCAGGAAGTTCGGCGAGTAGTTGTCCGACACGCCCATCGTGAAATAGTCGCTGAAGGTGTAGTTGAGCTTGGCATAGCCCTCGTAGAACGAAACGTCTTTCTTCATGACGTTGAGCGCCGGGAAAGCGACGTTCGAACCGACCGGGCACACGCCGCCGCCACCGACCACGGAGTCGATGCACTGGCCGCCGGGATAACCATAGTACCAGAAGCCGAAGTCGAACGCGGCAGCGCCGAAGGTCGGGCGGATACCGAAGTAGCCGTCGATCTCGAGAGCGGCGCGGTTGGTGAAGGAGATGCTCGACGCCGAGGTACCGATGTAGAGCTGCAGGTCCTTGTTCACATTGTAGCGCGGCTCGAAGTAAGCCGTCACCGACGGACGGTTGTTCGACTGCGACACGCCGCGGAACAGGTAGTTGTTGGTGACCGAGGCGCCGAAGGCGATGTCCCACGGATCATAGGCAGCCACGATCGGCGGCGCCTTCTTGTACATCTTGGCGCCCAGATCAGCCGCCTGAGCCGTGGTGGCCCCCATCGCCAGGACCGCGGAGGCGGCAATAACTACCTTCTTCATGACATTCCCCATCACTTTTGAAACATAGCAGTCCCGTGTCGAAATGACGGCGATCCTGCGAATTCGAAACCTTGACGCAACTCTGGGGCGTAACATCTGCTCGGTGAAGGAGAAAAAACGAGCATCTGCCGCCTAATTGGGCGAATGCACATTCCCGTGAATGGTTGTAAAAGAGTGTTGCATAACCGACACGATTTTCGAGAGGAGCGGGCTGCTCGCCGCACACCCGGTTACATGCACGGTTCGATCCCGGGCACAGGAATCGAGCTGGCCAGCCCGACGGCGTCGAATCGAATCAAGCTGCACAGGCGAAGTGCCCTAGGTACCAACGAATGAAGGCCGCAAGCGAAGCTGCGGCCTTCATCTCGCACTGCCGGTGAGTCCGGCGTTACTTCATGTCGTCCCGATCGAACGACTCGACCGGATCAGTTTTACCACTTGAATGGCCCTCGATCGGATCCGACTCCGGTTCGGAGGCCGGCGCCGAAGTGGGCAGCGTCCAGCTCGGGCTGCTATCTTCAGCAAGCGGCAGTTCGATCGCCAGCGGCTTGGCGGCTTTGGGCTTGGCCACCCGCGGCTTGCGCGGCGGCTTCGGCGGCAGCGCGGCGGGCGCCGGAGCGTCCATCACGATCGGAGCCGTTGCGGCACTCGCCATCAATTCATCGGGCACGTTGATCTTCAGCTTCGGAAGCTTCTTCGCGACCGCTTTCTTGGCGGGTGATTTGGGGGCCTGTCTGGCCGGCGTCTTCATCGCCGTCTTCTTCGGCGCGGCAGCTTTTTTGGCCGGGGCTTTTGCCGCGGACTTCTTCGCCGCCTTCTTGACCGGCGCTTTCGCGGCCTTATTCACGGTCTTACTGGCAGCTTTCTTTGGCGCTTTTGCAGCAGCCTTCTTCACTGTTTTCTTAACCGTCTTCTTGGACGCTGCTTTCTTGGCAGCTGCTTTTTTCGGCGCTGCCTTCTTGGCCTTCTTGGGCGCAGCCTTCTTCTTCGAAGCCTTCTTGGTCACTGTCTTCGCAGATGACTTCGCTTGCTGAAGCTTTTTGAGCTTCTTTTTTTCTTTCTTGTCTTTCTTCGACTTCTTGTCTTTAGCCATCGTGGTGCTCCTGTTGCCGCCGATCAATGAGGACCGGCGTTCAAGTTTCCGCGCCAGGCGGGGCCATAGACCTGTTCATCTCGACGCAAACGGTCGCAAGCGCGCGCGCCTGCCATCTCCATCTCTCGTCGGATTGGATCGATCAGTTCAATCCTGGCCTGGGACCGCCCGTCGCCCAATCGAGAAGTTCAATTGTATGTACGACCGGGACGTCGGTCCCTCCGGCGATCTGAGCCATGCAGCCGAGGTTGCCGGCAGCGATGACATCCGGCTTGATGCTCGCGATGTTGGCGACCTTCCGGTCACGCAAGCGGCTCGCGATATCAGGCTGGAGCAGATTGTAAGTACCCGCCGAACCGCAACACAAATGGCTCTCCGGGATATCTTTCACCACGAATCCATTCTTGGAAAGCAATTCTTTGGGCGCCTGTGTGATTTTTTGCCCATGCTGCAGTGAGCAAGCGGAGTGATAGGCGACGACGAGATTGCTTTGTTTGTCAGGTATCGGCAGGTCGAGGCTGCTGACATATTCGCTGATATCCTTGGCCAGCGCCGACACTTTCGCGGCGGGGCCTGCGAACTCCGCATCCTCGCGCAGCATGTAGCCATAGTCCTTGATGACGGTGCCGCAGCCCGACGTGGTGACCAGGATGGCGTCGAGACCGCCGCGATCGGCCTCTCCAAGCCAGACGCCGATATTGGCTTTGGCACGCGCCAGCGCATCGCCGTCGCGACCGAGATGATGGGTCAGCGCACCGCAGCATTGTTCGTCGCGGACCAGAACGACCTCGACGCCATGACGGGTCAGCAGCCGGATCGCCGCGTCGTTGATCCGCGGCGCCAGCACCTGCTGGGCACAGCCCTGCAGCAGCGCCACGCGGGCCCGCCGCGGACCGGTGGCAGGAAATACGCTGCCACCCGCGGGGCCCGGGGGCGGCAGTTGCGCCGGCGCCATGCTCAGCATGGCCTTCACGCGGCTGAAGATGTTGGGAGACGGCTGCCCTTGGGTAGACGGCAGCAGCGCCGCCAACGGACGTGCCAGCCGCGCCAGGTTCATGCTGACGCGAAACAGCGCCGGGCGCGGCAGCACGAAGGCGAGCACATCGCGCATCAGCCGCTCGGGCAACGGCCGCACATATTCTTTCTCAATCTTTACCCGCGCCTGATCGACCAGATGCATGTAGTTCACGCCGGACGGACAGGTGGTCATGCAAGCCAGGCACGACAGGCAGCGGTCGATATGCTTCACCACGTTTTGAGTAGGCTTCTGATCCTTCTCCAGCATCTCCTTGATGAGGTAGATGCGGCCACGCGGACTATCGAGTTCGTCGCCGAGCAGCACATAGGTCGGACAGGTGGCGGTGCAAAACCCGCAATGCACGCATTTGCGCAGGATCTTGTCGGCCTCCGCGATATCCGGGTCGGCCAGTTGGGTCGGAGAGAAGTCGGTCTTCATGTCGCGCGTCTTTCAACTAGGGCTTTTCAGGTCACAAGCGCCCGCGACATCCGGCCGCGATTGAGAATGGTCTTTGGATCGAAACCCTTGCGTACGCGGTCGCCGAGCGCTGCCACGCCGGCGGCCTGCGGATGAAACACGTCGATAGCACGGCGGACGTCCTCGGAGCCGCGGATCAGCGTGGCATGGCCACCCGCGGCATCGACCAGCTTGCGGAGCTGGGGGGCCTGCGCATCCACCGACGGTGGCAATGCGGCCCAGATCAGACCGCCGCCCCAGTCGTACACGACTTCGCCTTGCGAGCGCTTCGCGATCTCCTGTCCGAGCTTGCCCCCCGACGCCGGCGGACAAACGATCCGCCATACCGGCCACATGGCGCGCGGGCCACTGGCCGCAAACGGCACGACATCGCGGATGTCTGCCCATAGCGCAGACGACTGGCTGTCATCGATGATCTCCGCGGTGCCGTAGGCCTGCAGCAAAGTGGCGAGCGATCCCGCCCGGCTCGCGGCCGATGCGGTGATGCCTTCGAGCCGGATCAGTGTCGCCGACTGATCGGGGGCAGCGATCTCGCCCGGCGGTCCCTGCGGCGTGCGCAGCGCCGAACCCGGCAGATGCGCAGCGCCGGAAATATCGTAGGGCGAGCCCAGGGCGGTCGTCATCGCTCTGTTGGCTTCGACATCATCGAGACCGCGCAGCACGATGGTGCGCTCGGCTTCGGCGCGCGGCATCACCTTCAGCGTCACTTCGGTCATGACCGCGAGCGTTCCCCATGCGCCGGCAATCAGCTTGCAGACGTCGTAGCCGGTGACGTTCTTCACCACGCGACCACCGGCCTTGAAGCTCTCGCCGAAACCAGACACCGCGTGCACGCCGAGCAGGTGATCGCGTGCGCCGCCGGCCTGGATGCGGCGCGGCCCGGCGAGCCCGGCCGAGATCATGCCGCCGATGGTGCCGACATCGGGCGTGCCGAGCAGCCGCGACGTGTTGGTCGGCTCGAACGAGAATTGCTGGTTCTTGGCATCGAGCAGCGCCAGCA
>JAPLPC010000469.1 GCA_026400425.1 Hyphomicrobiales bacterium
GCCGTCCGAATTGTTGGCGACGATGCTGATATCCGCATGCGGAACGCCTGCAGATTCCAGCTTGCTCACGGCAGCCTGGGCGTCGGTGTAGTTGTCGTAGAGACGTGAAATGGTCGTTGTCATGTGTTGTCCTTCGCTGTTGGCGCGTTACTTGGCGGCGTTGACGTTGCCCTGGAAATCGACGCTGATCGCAGAGACCGCGCCGCCTTTGCTGGCCTTGCCGCGCCAGACGCCGTTGTCGTCCTTCTTGAGCTCGGTCACGTTGCTGTAGCCGGCCTTTTCGATCGCCGATTTGGCCTGGCCTTCGGTGAACGAGTTGCGCCCGGCAACCGGGGCGTTGGAATTCTTCTCGCCGGTGTTGACGGCGCTGTTGTTCGGGCCGTCCTTGGCTGGCGGATTCTGCGCGAACGCGGCTCCACCTGCGAGCAGCGATGCCGAGACGATGATGGTGGAGAGCAGTTTCATGCCAGTTCCTCACGAGTAGATGATTGGGGCCTTCCAACTGACTCGGAGGTATCTCGTTCCAGTGCTTTAGGTTTAAAACTTCTGCGGGCCGCGGATGACGGGTGGGTGCTCACCAACGCCAGGACGTCACGGGGGGGAGACCCCACCAGGCGCTACGCGCCACCCTCCCCACGGCGCGGCTGCGCCGCTTGAGGGAGGGATTCCCGCGAAGTTGGGAACACACATCCCTGTGTGGAACAGCGCCGCTTCCCTCGACGCATGGCACCGGCATTGCTAAGCCCGCCGCGCAGGAGCTTTGGACTGGAATGACTGTCGCGATCGAGATGGGGCATACGACGGCGGGCGCGCCGGCGTCTCTCGACCTCGAGGAACTGCTGGCGACGCGATTGCTGGTGCAGGGCAATTCCGGTTCCGGCAAATCGCATCTGTTGCGCCGGCTGCTCGAACAGAGCGCGCCCTGGGTGCAGCAGACCATCATCGATCCCGAGGGCGATTTCGTTTCGCTGGCCGAGCGCTTCGGCCATCTGGTGATCGATGCCGAGGACCATACCGAGCGCGGATTGCAGGCGGCCGGCGAACGCGCGCGCGAGCATCGTGTCTCCACCGTGCTCAATCTCGAAGGGCTCGATGCCGAACACCAGATGCGGCGCGCGGCGGCGTTTCTCGGCGGGCTGTTCGATGCGCCGCGCGACCACTGGTATCCGATGCTCGTGATCGTCGACGAAGCGCAACTGTTCGCGCCGGCCGTCGCCGGCGAAGTCTCCGACGAAGCGCGCAAATTGTCGCTCGGCGCGATGACCAATCTGATGTGCCGCGGCCGCAAACGAGGACTCGCGGGCATCATCGCCACCCAGCGGCTGGCGAAGCTGGCGAAGAACGTCGCCGCCGAAGCCTCGAATTTTCTGATGGGCCGCACTTTTCTCGACATCGACATGGCGCGCGCCGCCGATCTGCTCGGCATGGAGCGCCGCCAGGCGGAAGCGTTCCGCGATCTCGAACGCGGACAGTTCATGGCGCTCGGCCCGGCTTTGTCGCGCCGGCCGCTCAGCCTGCGCATCGGCGCCACCGAGACCAGCCCGCGCAATGCCACGCCGAAATTGATGCCGCTGCCGGAATCCGCTTCCGCCGAAATGCGTGCGGTGATTCTCGCAGCACCGCCGCCGGAGACGTCGATGCGCCCGGCGCGGCGTGCGCCGGCCTCGCCGGATCTGCTCGGCCAGTTGATGGCGGCGCGTGCGGCCGGGCCGGATCTGCGCGCGGAGCCCGAGGCGCCGCCGATGAGCGCCGAGGACATCGCGGAGCGCCGGGCGCGCGTCGATCGCGTGCTGCAGGCGTTGCTGTCGGAGCCCGAAGCGGGGTTTCGCGCCATCGGCGTGCTGCATCAGGAATTCGTGGTCCGCTGCCGCATCGACGGACTCGGCACCGCCGTGCCGGACCTCAACGAATTTCGCCGCATGCTGACCCATGCGCGCGCAGGCCTCGGCTCGGATCTCAACGATGACAGCGGCTGGCAGGACGTGATGCTGCGCGCGTCGGTGCTGCCCGACGACATGCAGGGCGTGTTCATGATGA
>JAPLPC010000323.1 GCA_026400425.1 Hyphomicrobiales bacterium
GCGCCGCCAGCACCGGATCAATGCCGAGATAGGCCCAGGCGAACCACGACACGAACATGCCGATCATCAGGAATTCCGCTTGCGCGAAATTCACGATGCCCATCACGCCGTAGACGAGTGTCAGGCCGATCGAGATGACGGCGTAAACGCCGCCAACCAGAAGGCCGTCCAATATCGCTTGAATGAACGACACAATTTTCTTTCGCTAACTGATCAGGACTTCCACTCGGCCGCGCCCTTGGCCACATCCTTCGGCCAGACGGTGACGAGCTCTTTCTTGCGCCACTGAACCATCACCGGGATCGACGCGGTGTTCAGGCCCGTGCTGTCGAACTGAACGGCACCACCGGTCATCGCATTCGTCCAGCCACCGGTGAATTTTCCGCCTCGCAGCGCCATAGTGACGTCTTCGGCCTTAATCGATTTTGCCTTCTCGATCGCTTGCACAAGTACATCGAGCGCTACGGCATGCTCGAGCGCTTCGTGCACCATGAAATAGCCGAAACGCTTGCGGAACCGATCGGTGAGGCCCGTGTCGAGATCATAATTGGCTGGCGCGATCGACAGCACGCCTTCGGCGAATTCGCCGAGACCCTTTTCGAAATCCGGGATCACATAGCCAGCGGCGCCGCCGATAGCCGGAATGGTGATGCGCTGCTGACGCATGGTCCGGATGAGCAGCAGGCTGTCATTCAGATACGAGACCGGGAAGACAGCCTGAGCGCCGGATGCACGAAGCTTGTTGATCAACGGTGTCGTGTCGGTGATCCCCAGCGGATAGGCATCGTCCATCACCAGCTCGATATTGGCCGCCTTGGCAGCCGCGCGAAGACCGCCAGCCTGGGCGGTGCCATAGGCCGTGTCTTCATACATGATCGCGATCTTGTCGATCTTGGTGCCGGCCGCCTGCGCGATTGCGACGGTGAGATCGGAAGAGCACACGTCTCCTTGCCGAGCGCCGATGCCTTGGCGACGACCTGGAAGATGTTCTTGAAGCCGCGACCGGTGATCTGGTCGGCGAACGACATCGTCAGCAGCGGAATGTCGCGACGTTCGGTGACTTCGGAGATCGCGATGGTCAGCGACGAGGCGAAGGCGCCGAGAATGGCGGTAACTTCGTTCTGGCTGATCATGCGCTGGGCGACTGTTCCGGCGGTCGTCGGGGTCGAGGTGGCGTCGGCGATGATCAGATTAATCTTGGCACCACCGAGCGCCTTGATGCCGCCGGCAGCGTTGATCTCGTCTGCGACCAGCTCAATGCCGTTGCGGGAATTGATGCCGAACTGCGCGTTGGCACCCGACAGCGGCATGATCACGCCGATATTCACCTGCTTGGCCTGAGCCTGTGCCCTCGAGGAAATCCAGGGCGCCGCGATCAGCGAGGCTGTCCCGGCCAGAACCGTGCGGCGATTGATGCCTCCGCGCGTTGATGACGTCTTCGACATATCTGTTTCCTCCGATGGTGCCTTATGGCTTGCCGCATGGGGAACACAAAACAGACAGGCGGTCAAGCTGCTTGACAGATTGTCTGATAGTCGGTCAATTAACGCATGCCAGAAAACGACTCGGATTTGAACGTCACGCGGGAAACCACAAGCTTGCGCCATCTCGTGGAGAATCGGCTGCGATCAGCGATCGGCAGCGGCCGCTTCAAGCCAGGCCAGCGCCTGATCGAGCGCGAACTCTGTGAACAGACCGGTGTCGGCCGCACATCAATCCGCGAGGCGCTGCGGCAGCTCGAAGCCGAAGGCCTAGTCACCACGATCCCCCACCGTGGCCCTGTCGTCAGCACGATTACTGCCGAGGAAGCTGCACAGCTCTATGATCTTCGTGGATTGCTCGAAGGCTACGCTGGGAGGGAGTGTGCGCGGCGCCGCGATCCTGCGATTGTTGCGCGTCTGCGACAACAGTTTGTCCGGATGGGCGAAGTTGCCGGCCAGGAAGACCGCAGCGACCTGCTCGCCGCCAAGACCGAATTCTACGCCGCCCTGCTCGAAGGCTGCGGCAACGGTTTTGTCGAGCGCTTCCTGAAAATGTTGCTTAATCGCGTCACGGTCCTGCGCATGACATCAATGACTCAGGCCAACCGCATCGGTACCAGCCTGACCGAAATCGAGACGATCCTGACCGCCATTGAAAACGGTGATGAGGAAGGCGCTGAACGCGCTTGTGTCCTGCACATTCAAAATGCCGCAAAGGTCGCGCTCGACGCCCTCAGTCGCAGCGACTGACCGACATCAGAACACGTCCAACAAATGACGATACAAACAAAAAGTAGAGGAACGCCCGTGACGACTTCAGCCGGAATCACTCCGCCCGCCAAGGTGACCGTGATCGGACTTGGCAATATGGGCCGCCCGATGGCCGCCTGTATCTCCCGTGCGGGTTTTCAGGTGATGGGCTTTGATCTGTCGGCGGATGCACGGAGCGCCTTCGCCAAGGAAGGCGGCAATGCCGCCACAACGATCGATGAAGCGGTCAATGGCGCCGCAGCGATCGTCACGCTGCTTCCAGATGGCAAGATCGTGCGCTCAGCCA
>JAPLPC010000451.1 GCA_026400425.1 Hyphomicrobiales bacterium
GGCGATTGCGCCAGGGCCGTTCCCGACGCCGGGCGCGACGGGGCAGCTGCATCCGGAGGGACGTGACTCTGGGCCGGCCGCACGCAATCCGCTCGGCCGTGTCGGCGAACATCACGAGTTCGCCAATCTTGCCAGTTTCCTGATCTCGGATCAGGCCGGCTATATCAATGGCGAGATGGTGGTGCAGGACGGCGGCGCGCATCTGCGCTCATCGGGCGCGGAAGATCTGCAGCACTGGACCGATGCGCAATGGGCGGCGCATCGCACCACGCGCCCCAAAAACTGAGGACGGCGCGCGAGAGGCCACGCGGCTTCGCCTACAGGCTGCTATCTTTCGACACGATCCACGAGCCTTTCCAAACAAGGCTGCAGCGTTTATCTCCAAACCGGTTGGCGCGTGTGATTCCAGGCCATCTTCCAGTCACAAAAATAGAGGATCGACACCTGATGGTCGTGCGGCGAATCCTGACAGTTGCGTTGATGAGTGGTGTGGTGATCGGCATTGCCGGTCCTGCACAGGCCCAATCCAGCAAGAGCAAGGCTGCGCCCGCCAAGCAGGCCCCGGCTGCGGCGGCGAGTGCCGAACCGACCTTGCTCGGCCAGTTCGGCCCATGGGGCGCCTACACGGCGGCACCCGGCGGCAAGAAAGTCTGCTTCGCGCTGGCCAAACCGGCCTCGTCCAAGACCATACCGGCCAATCGTCCGCGCGATCCCGCTTACGCCTTCATCTCGACCCGACCCGCCGAGAAAGTCAGCAACGAAGTCTCGATCATGATCGGCTATCAGATAAAGCCCGGTTATGAATCCACGCTCGATGTCGGCGGTGCGAAATTCGCCATGTACACACAAGGCGACGGGCTGTGGATCAAGAACGCGGCCGAAGAAGAACGCCTGGTCGAAGCGCTGCGCAAGGCCGGCGACGTGACGGTGAAGGGCTTGTCTGCCAAGGGCACCGAGACCATCGACTCGTTCTCGATGAAGGGCCTGTCGCAGGCGCTCGACAAGGTCGCGCAGGAGTGCCGACGGTAATTTAGCGCGCTCGCCGGATCCTTACCGCCGTTAATATTGCCGCATTTGGCGCCTTTCCATTCGGGCGCAAAAGGCCTATTTGAGGCTAACTCCCGCGACATCACAGATCGAATGCCATGACCCCCGCTTCCGCCGAGGCCAGCACCGCCGTTGAGACCCGTGCCCTTCAGGTTCCGCAACAGGGTCCATTGGAGAAGGTGGCGACCGAAACCTATGTGCCGCTGGCAAAGCCCTCCCTGATTGGCCTGTCGCGGGCGCAGATTGCCGAGAAGCTCGGTTCCATCGGCGTCAAACCGGCCCAGCAGAAGATGCGCAGCCAGCAGATCTGGCACTGGCTGTATTATCGCGGAGCCCAGAACTTCGCAGAAATGTCCAGTATATCCAAGGACATGCGGATGGAGTTGGAGCAGCATTTCACGGTCGATCGGCCGGAAGTGGCGGTCGAGCAGATCTCCAATGACGGCACCCGCAAATGGCTGCTGAAGCTGCCGTCGGGCACTCATGGCGAACGCGCCCATGAGGTCGAGTGCGTCTATATCCCGGAAACCGACCGCGGCACGCTGTGCGTCTCTTCGCAGGTCGGCTGCACGCTGACCTGTTCGTTCTGCCATACCGGAACCCAGCGTCTGGTACGTAACCTGACCGCAGGGGAGATCGTCGGCCAGATCATGGTGGCCCGCGACCGGCTGAACGACTGGGCCGACCGCGACACCCCGAACGCCAATCGCCGCATCACCAATATCGTGATGATGGGCATGGGCGAGCCGCTGTACAATTTCGACGCGGTGCGCGACGCATTGCTGATCGTCTCCGACAATGAAGGCATCGGCATCTCGCGCCGGCGGATCACGCTGTCGACCTCGGGCGTGGTGCCGAACATCAAGCGCACCGGCGACGAAATCGGTGTGATGCTGGCGATCTCGCTGCATGCGGTGCGCGACGAGCTGCGCAACGAACTGGTGCCGCTCAACAAGAAGTATCCGCTGCAAGAGCTCCTGCAGGCCTGCCGCGACTATCCCGGCGCGTCGAATGCGCGGCGCATCACTTTCGAATATGTGATGCTGAAGGGCATCAACGACTCGCTCGACGATGCGAAGCTCCTGGTGAAGATGCTCAAGGGCATCCATGCCAAGATCAATCTGATCCCGTTCAACCCGTGGCCCGGCACGCGCTACGAATGTTCGGACTGGGCGCAGATCGAAGCGTTCTCCGAGTATATTTTCAACGCCGGTTATTCCTCGCCGGTGCGCACACCACGCGGCCGCGACATTCTCGCGGCGTGTGGCCAGTTGAAATCGGAATCCGAAAAGCTGTCGGCCCGCGAGCGCCAGGCGCTGCGCGCGATGGCGATGACGGATTGATGCGCGCACGCGCCACACACTCCGCCCTCACCTCCGTCATTGCGAGGAGCCCTTGCGACGAAGCAATCCAGTCTTCGTTTGTGGCTTCTGGATTGCCGCGTCGCTTCGCTCCTCGCAATGACGGCTACTTTGGTAGGCGTGCATGTCCCTGATCGGCCGCATCATCGTCATCCTGTTCGCGTTCTGCGTGGCCTGCATGGTCGGTGGCACGATCGTGACCTTCGCGATTTTGTTTCCCGAACTCTCCGCGATGGATACCGGGATCATCGATCCGGACGTGATCAACATCCTGGTCGGCTTCGGCTTCATCTTCTTCTCGGGCTTTGCCCTGATCCCCGCGCTGATCGTCGTCGTGATCACCGAGGCCTTCAACATCCGCAGCGTGATCGCCTATGCGCTCGGCGGCGCCGTGGTCGGCCTCGCCTGCTATCTCGGGCTGATCCCTTACGACACCACGACGATGACATTCGACGGCATCGTTCGCCGTCACCTGGAAGTGATGACCGGCGCGGGCATCGTTGCAGGACTGATCTATTGGCTGATCGCCGGGCGCAAAGCCGGCGCATGGCGTCAGCCCCGGCCACGTCCGCCGCAGCCGGATGTCGCGGCCAAGTGATGGCGCTTTGACTTTCCTTCGCCCGACGGCTCGGATAAACCGCCCGCCATGAACCGGACAGGACTTTTCATCGCGCTCGGCCTGTTTGCCGCCATTGCCATCGTGTTCGGTGTCTGGCCCGAACTCGACCTCGCGCTTGCGAAGCTGTTCTACGACCCAGAGACCCGCAATTTCCCGACCTCGTCGCTACCCTACGCTCAGTTCGCGCGCGACGGCGCGATGTGGATTTCCTGGGCTTTCGTCGTGCCGTCGATCGTAGCCCTGATCATCAAACTGATCTGGCCGAACCGGCCGCTATTGGTGAAGGGCCGCACCATGGCCTTCCTGGTCATCACCATCGTGATGTCGGCCGGTGTCCTGACCAATCTCACCTTCAAGAGCCTGTGGAGCCGGCCGCGGCCGGTAATGGTCACCGAACTGGGCGGCCCCTGGCAGTTCAAGGCCTGGTGGGATCCGACCGGCCAGTGCGGCCGTAACTGCTCGTTCTTCTCCGGTGAAGGCGCCACCGCGTTCTGGACCTATGCCCCCGCCGCGCTGGCGCCGCCGGCGCTGCGCCCGGCGGCCTATGCGGCGGCGACCGTGTTCGGCATCGCCACCTCGGGCTGGCGAATGGCGTTCGGCGGGCACTTTTTCACCGATGTGAGCATTGCCGGGCTGGTGTCCTTCTTCGTCATCTGGCTGGTGCATGGCTGGATCTACCGATGGCCGCGGACCCGGATGACCGATGACGACGTCGATCGCTGGCTGACAAAGATCGCCTGGCCCGGCTATCGCTGGCGGCGCCGGATGCTGTCCGGCCGCAATCCGCCCCTGCCCTCGCTCGGCAACCGGATCACCGAGCAGCATCACGACTAAACCATCGCTTCCGTCATGCCCAGCGGTGTGGCCAGGCCCGCCGATCGACCGGGTGGCGCCGGCGGCGCGCTTCCCGCGTTGACGCCCTTCGCCTCGACGGGCTATCGCTGGCTGCGAAGATTAGCCTCGATTGGATGCCCCATGACCACGATCTTGAAGAGCCTTCCCACCGGCAAAAACGTCGGCATCGCCTTCTCCGGCGGCCTCGACACGTCGGCGGCGCTGCTCTGGATGAAGCAGAAGGGCGCAAAGGTCTTCGCCTACACCGCCAATCTCGGCCAGCCCGACGAGGCCGACTATGACGAAATTCCGCGCAAGGCGATGGAGTTCGGTGCCGAGAAGGCCCGTCTCGTCGATTGCCGCACCCAGTTGGTCCATGAGGGCATCGCGGCGATCCAGGCCGGCGCGTTCCATGTCTCGACCGGCGGCATCACCTATTTCAACACCACCCCGCTCGGCCGCGCAGTGACCGGCACCATGCTGGTGTCCGCCATGAAGGAAGACGGCGTCAATATCTGGGGCGACGGCTCGACCTATAAGGGCAACGACATCGAGCGCTTCTACCGCTATGGCCTGCTGACCAATCCCGAGCTGAAGATCTACAAGCCCTGGCTCGACGATCAATTCATCGACGAACTCGGCGGTCGCGCCGAGATGTCGGCCTTCATGACCGCTCACGGTTTCGCCTACAAGATGAGCGCCGAGAAGGCCTATTCGACCGACAGCAATCTCCTGGGCGCCACCCACGAGGCCAAGGATCTCGAACATCTCGACTCCGGCATCAGCATCGTCAATCCGATCATGGGCGTGCCGTTCTGGAAGGACGACTGCGCGGTCAAATCCGAGCGCGTGTCGGTCCGCTTCGAGGAAGGCCAGCCGGTCGCGCTCAACGGCGAGACCTTCACCGACGCGGTCGCGCTTTTTCTGGAAGCCAATGCGATCGGCGGCCGCCACGGCCTCGGCATGAGCGACCAGATCGAGAACCGCATCATCGAGGCCAAGAGCCGCGGCATCTATGAAGCGCCGGGCATGGCGTTGCTGCACATCGCCTATGAGCGCCTCGTCACCGGCATCCATAACGAAGATACCATCGAGCAGTACCGCATGAACGGCATGAAGCTCGGCCGGCTGCTGTATCAGGGCCGCTGGTTCGACTCGCAGGCCCTGATGCTGCGCGAGACCGCGCAGCGCTGGGTGGCCCGCGCCATCACCGGCGAGGTGACACTCGAACTGCGGCGCGGCAACGACTACTCGCTGCTCAACACTGTCAGCCCCAATCTGACCTACGCGCCCGAGCGTCTGAGCATGGAGAAGGTTGAGGACGCCCCGTTCACGCCGGCCGACCGCATCGGTCAGCTCACCATGCGCAATCTCGACATCACCGACACGCGCGCGAAGCTGAACCTGTATTCGAAGGCGGGCCTGCTGAGCGCCGGCGAAGGTGCGACGATTCCCAGACTAGGTAACGACAAGGACTAGAGAGCGCGACGATCGGATGTCATCCCGACGTCATCCGGTCGTCGTAAATGCAAGGATATCGCCTGCCATCCATTCGCGGGAGCACTTGCTTTGAAAATTATGACTACCCTGGCCGCGCTTGCGGCCATTTTCATGGGCGGATCAGCCCACGCCCAGTCCATCTATCCGATCGATCGCGCGGAGATTCTGGCGGGCTCGCGGTTCGACTTCAAAGTCGAGCTGCCTTCGATGATCGCCGCGTCCGATATCAAGGTAACGATCAACGGCCTCGAGCAGAGCGCCGCCTTCGGCAAGAGCGCCGACTATATCGCGCGCGACGACGACAAGGATCAATCGGCGCTGCTGCTGCGTGATGTCGTGCTCGACAAAGCCGGTAGCTACACAATCGACGTCACCGCCGGTGCGTTCACCAAGTCGGTGACCTGGAACGTGTATGACACTGGCCCGCGCAAGGCGAAGAACGTCATCCTCTTCATCGGCGACGGCATGTCGCTGTCGCATCGCGTCGCCGCGCGCTTGCTCTCGAAGGGTATCAAGGAAGGCAAGAGCAACGGCAAGCTTGCCATGGACGATATGCCGAGCATGGCGCTGGTCGGCACCGCAGGTACGGACTCGATCATCACCGACTCCGCCAATTCGGCGAGCGCTTATACGACCGGGCACAAGTCGGCGACCAATGCACTTGGCGTCTATGCCGACCGCACGCGCGATGTGTTCGATGACCCCAAAGTCGAGACCCTCACCAGCCTTGTGAAGCGCAAGCACAATCTCGCCGTCGGCATCGTTACCAATACCGAGATCGAGGACGCGACGCCGGCTGCCATGGTCGCACATACACGGCGGCGCGCGGCCTATGACGAGATCGTCGCCCAGATGTTTGCCGCAAAACCGGATGTCATTCTCGGCGGCGGCGCGGCGAATTTTCTGCCGCAGGCGGCCGCGACCTCGAAGCGTCGTGACGACATCGACTACATCACCAAGTTCAAGGATGCCGGCTATCTGTTCGTGACGACGGCCGGAGAATTGAAGGCGACCGCCGACAGAGCGGAGACGACGAAGCTGCTCGGCCTTTTTACGCCGGGCAATATGGACGGTGTGCTCGACCGAAAGTTCCTCAAGGGCGGCGGCGTCAAGAAATATCCGGAGCAGCCGGATCTGACCGACCAGGTGCAGGCCGCGCTCGACGTGCTGTCGCGCAACGACAACGGATTCGTGCTGATGGTCGAGTCCGGCATGATCGACAAATACGCGCATCTGCTCGACATGGACCGCGCGGTCTATGACGTGATCATGCTCGACAACGCGGTGAAGCTCGCTAAGCAATGGGCGGCCAGGCGCGGCGACGATACGCTCATTCTCGTGGTGTCCGATCACAGCCATCCGAACAGCCTGATCGGTACGATCAATGACGATATGAGCACGGAGACCAACCTGCCGCTGCGCGAGCGGATCAGCGTCTATGACAAAGCCGGCTTTCCGAATTATCCGGCGCCCGATGCCGACGGCTATCCGTCGCGCGTCGATGTCAGCCGACGGCTGGCGATCATGTCGGCGAGCCTGCCGGATCACTACGAGACTCTGCGGCCGAAGCTCGATGGTCCGTTCGAGCCGACGCAGAAGGGCGAGGCGCCGAATACGTTTACGGCGAATGAGAAGTACAGGAACGCGCCGGGCGCCATGCTGCGGCTCGGCAATCTGCCGGCGATGATGGGCGCCAGCGTGCATTCCGGCGAGGACGTGATCTTGACGGCGACCGGCCCGGGCAGCGACCGCGTGCGCGGCCAGATGGACAATACGGACGTGTTTCGCGTGATGGTGGACGCGCTGGGGTTGGGCGTGAAGTAGCGTGCTCTTCTTCTCCCTCCCGCTTGCGGGGGAGGCCGGGGTGGGGGCAGCACACGCGCAGGAGTTTGGGGAGGCACCCCCACCCTGACCCACCCCCGCAAGCGGGAGGGGACACTGCTGTCGTCAGCCGATGGAAATGCATACCCCACAAACAAAAAGGGCGACCTCGCGGCCGCCCTTTTCTCATTCGCTAGCGCAAGGCTTACTCGGCAGCCGGAGCGGCTTCGCCTTCGGCTTTCTGCTTGGCCTCAAGGTCTTCGCCGGTGGTCTGGTCGACGACCTTCATCGACAAGCGGGTCTTGCCGCGATCGTCGAAGCCGAGCAGCTTGACCTTGACCTTGTCGCCTTCCTTGATGACGTCCGAGGTCTTCTGCACGCGGCCGGCAGCGAGCTGGCTGATATGCACGAGACCATCTTTCGCGCCGAAGAAGTTCACGAACGCGCCGAACTCCATCACCTTGACGACGGTGCCCTCGTAGATCTGGCCGATCTCCGGATCGGAGGCGATCGACTTGATCCACTTGATGGCGGCTTCGATCGACTTGCCATCGGCAGAGGCGATCTTGACGGTGCCGTCATCCTCGATGTTGATCTTCGCGCCGGTCTTTTCAACGATTTCGCGGATGATCTTGCCGCCTGAACCGATGACTTCGCGGATCTTGTCGGTGGCGATCTTGAAGGTCTCGATGCGCGGCGCGTATTCGCCGAGCTCGGCGCGGGCATTGGTCAGCGCCTTCGACATCTCACCGAGAATGTGAATGCGGCCTTCCTTGGCCTGACCGAGCGCGACCTTCATGATCTCTTCGGTGATCCCGGCGATCTTGATGTCCATCTGCAGCGAGGTGATGCCGGAGTCGGTGCCGGCGACCTTGAAGTCCATGTCGCCGAGATGATCTTCATCACCCAGGATGTCCGACAGAACCGCATAGCGCTCGCCTTCGAGAATGAGGCCCATGGCGATACCCGCCGTCGGCCGCTTCAAGGGCACGCCCGCATCCATCAGCGCCAGCGAGGCACCGCACACCGAGGCCATCGACGACGAGCCGTTGGATTCGGTGATCTCCGACACCACGCGGATGGTGTAGGGGAAC
>JAPLPC010000549.1 GCA_026400425.1 Hyphomicrobiales bacterium
ATCAGTGACGGATGGGGATCGATGAACGCGGCGAAGCTCGACGCTCCGATCGGACAGCTGCTGTTCGAGATCGCGCGCGAATTCTATCTCGTCTTCCAGTTCGGAAGCGAGCCAGACGATCTCCCCGAAAGCGTCATCGATCAGACCGGCACCAGCCTGACCTGGCACGTGAAGTTGCCCGGTCTCCATGTGATCGCTCCGGACCTGCGTTCGGAACGGCGCTGGGATCGAGTAATGGGCGAAGAGGGCTGGCGCGCCTTCGACGTAGCTATGGCGCAAGTAGACACCGGACGGGTGCTGCTTCTCTCCAGTGTACCTGGTCTCGGTCCCCGCCTATCGTGGGTCGAAGCGGCGCTGAACCTGTTGCCGAACATGCACAAGTACGAAGACGATCTGCGGGACCAATGGCAGAGCCGCGCACATCGCACCGAATGGCTACGCTTCCTGGAACGGCTGGCGGAGATCCACCGCAACCCGGCGACGCCCGTCACGCTGCTGTCAGGCGAAATCCATCTGGCGACCCGCGCGACGTTCGACACGGCGCCTGCGCCGATGCACCAACTGGTCGCTTCGGGCATCTCGCACCCAGCCCCGACCGTCGCCTACGCACTGGCGCTCGATGTCCTGGCGCGCTTCGGAGAGACCCCGTTGCCGGGCAAGCCCATCCGCTTGCATCCGCTGCCAGGGAAGGCCTCGATTTACATCTCGCAGCGCAACTACCTGGTGCTCGAGCGCTCGTCCGGTGAATGGACCGCGCACTGGGAACTCGAGAAGGACGGGAGCACGGCGCCTCTTCGGCTTTGAAAGACCATGTGTCGGCGACGTCAATATCTTGCGCTTCGCGGCGCATGATCTCGTGGATCTCACACAGCGACGCCTGACACGCTCCCTCTCGCATTCGCATAACCGAAGTAGCCGACGACCGCGGCTATCGAAGCACTAACTAGATGGCGGCGCACTTCGTCGACGAAACCTTTGTTTTCGATCACCGCAATCTCGGCTCCTAATGGGTCGGCTTTGACCCTAGGATCGGGCACGACGTCGGGCCGGCAAGCAAAAAGTCTCGCACATCAGCTTTTTTCAAATTGCCGCAGCAGGAACGTTACCGATCACATCCCGTTCTTCTCCTGCAAACGACAAGCATGGAGATTTGAAATGCACATGAAGAAGACAGCCGTACTTGCCGCCGCGCTCGTCGCGCTTTCCGGATTTGCATTTGCGCAAGGAGGCGGCGGTGGTGGTGGCGGGGCCGGCGGCGGCGCGGCGGCATCCGGAACGTCAGGCGGAAGCTCAGGTGGCATCGGCGGCACGACTTCCGGCAGCACCGGCGCGAACGGCACCACCTCCGCGCCCTCCTCCACATCGAATTCGTCCGGCACCGGCAACCCGTCCGGATCTCCCGCAACCAACTCGCTGGGCAACACCAACAACACCGGCGTCATGCCGTCGACCGGCAACAGCGGCAACCGCTGAGTTGTCCTTCTCATCGCCGAGGGCTCCGTCACACGACGGAGCCCTTTCTTTTGGACGGCCGCCGCAGAGACCTAACGCCGCGGGAACGAACGCTTCCGAAAGCCATTTCAGAAGCGCGAACCAACCACGGAGTATCGCAAATGAAGAAGATCGCAATCGCCACCGCCGTCGCCGCTATCATTTCGACATCGGCCATCGCTCAGACGACCGGAGACAACATGCGGCAGCCCAACGCTCCCGCAAGTGCCACCAACCATCCAGTACAGGATCCAAACCGCACAGCTGTCGAGACCGGCAAGACAAGCGGATCGAACATGCGCTCGCCGGACAACTCGACGAACGTCGATCGAGGTGCCGTGATGAAGGACAGCGACCGTCAAACCAGAGGCGGCTTGAAGACCCATTGATCCCGTTCACGGATGCAGAACCGCAGCGAGGGCCGGCAGCGATGCCGGCCCTCGCTGCATCTGAAGGCGGACATGCGGAAGACTCGGAAAATTCCAACATCGAAGTCCATCAGGGAATTCTACTCCTGAAAACAAAAAGGCTCCCGAAGGAGCCTTTCATAATTGCGCCTGCGATCAGTAGCGGCGATGCATGCGCGGTGCACCATGTCGCGCCCGCGCCCCATGACGTCCCATGCCGGGCGCCACCATCATGCGTGGTCCGCCATGTCCTTGCCGCATCATCGCGGGCCGATTGCCGCGATCGCCGCCGCGCCAGACACCGCCGCCGTGACCGCCTCCTTGCACCGCAACGCCGCCGTGCTGCGCCTGAGCCTGCGACGTGAACGTCGGGACCGCGAGACCGAACGTAGCGACAGCGGCGATCGTCAAAATGAGTTTACGCATCTTATTCTCCTTTGATTTGGAACGCACTAAGCGAATGCGAAGCTCGCCTGCGCGTTCCGCCTGCATCGAACGAATCCTCAAACGTCTCATTCGCGCATCACTCGACGCCGATCGACTGACAAAATGCGATCGCTCCGCTCGTTTCCGCCTCTAATTCACCGATCAAACAACTGATAAAATCATAGGTTATCATCGACGATATAAATACTACGTTTTATTCGTGGTGTAGGCGCGACACGCACACAGCATCGAACATTCGTAGATGCGGGTTTAGTAGAACTGTCGCAAACGACATCTAGGTTGCCCGCGAGCTCGAACGACGAGCTTGCTTGAAGAGTCGGATCCGTCGCTACACACCGTAGCGAATGCATTCTTCGCTCGAAATCACCGCAAACCGGCAAATATCCGCGAAGCAATTCGCGGGATGCGACAGGCTTTGCCTATACAGGGGCTCTAAATGAATTTCGTCACCAAAGGATTCCTCGCGACGGTCGCCGTCGTTGGCGCGCTCGGAGCCGGCCAGGCGCACGCACAGTCGACAAGCGACGGCGAGATCGCCGCGCTGAAGGCGCAGCTTCGCGCGCTCGAAAAGAAGCTCGACAACGTGCAGAAGCAGGCTAACAACACGCAGAGGCAGGCCGACACCGCTCAAGTCAACTTCGCGAACGCGAATGCCGCCGCGCATAAGAAGGCCGTGCCGTTCCTCGACGCCACGTTGAAGATGCCGGGCAATCGCCCGACGTTCTGCACCTCGGACGGCCTGAACTGCGTCGCCGTGACTAGCCGCCTCCACCTCGATGCCGGTGCTTATTCATACAGCCCGAACTCGGCGGCCACCACGCCGCAGACGCTGAACGACGGCATCAACGCCCGTCGCGCCCGTCTCGGCGTGATTGGCGTATTCAACAAGGATTGGGAATACGGCCTGATCTTCGACGCCGGCGGCACCACCGACGGCGCCGCAGTGCTCAACAACGCGTACGTATCCTACAAGGGCGTCAAGGGCCTCGTCATCCAGGGTGGCTATATCGACGTTCCCTACACGCTCGACCAGTCGACCAGTTCGAACAACGGCCTCTTCATGGAGCGTGCAGCACCGCAGGTGCTGGCCACCAGCCTCGCCGCCGGCGACTTCCGCTCGGCA
>JAPLPC010000344.1 GCA_026400425.1 Hyphomicrobiales bacterium
GCCTCGCTTGTTTCGTTTCCCGGTATTCCGCCGCAACTTTCCCGATCGGGTTGCAACGCACGATCTCACTCAGACCATCCCACCAGATTGGTGTCAAATGTGGTGCGCGATCCGCAGATACGGCCATGCAACACGGGCGCTGGACCGCCATACCCCAAATGTGGAATGTCCTTCGCGACAACGAACCGGGAGCATCCCGGCACTGGGAGAAAACAGATGGCCGAACCCGCGCGGGCACGCCCGAAACCGACACCGGAAACCCAGCATTACTGGGACGGCGCCAAGCAAGGCGAACTGCGCCTGCAGCGCTGCGACGACTGTTCGCATGTGTATTTCCCGCCGCGGCCATTCTGTTCGAAATGCGCCTCGCGGAATGTCTCGGTTTTCAAGGCGTCGGGCAAAGGCTTTCTCTACAGCTACGTCATCAATCACCGCCCGGCCGCACCGGGCTTCACGCCGCCTTATGCCATTGCGGTCGTCGAACTGGACGAAGGCCCGCGGCTGATGAGCAACATCATCGATTGTCCGCAGACACCGGATGCGCTCGAACTCGACATGAAGCTCGAAGTCGCGTTCCAGACAGTGGACGACACGCTCACCCTTCCCGTTTTCCGACCAGCGAAGGGTTGAGATCATGCGCAGAAACGCAGTCGCCGTCGTCGGCGCCGCCGAGACCACCGAACTCGGCGTCATCCCCACCATGTCGCAGATCCAGTTGCACGCGGATGCCGCGCTCAACGCCATCAAGGATGCCGGGCTCAAACTGTCGGATATCGACGGCATCGCCACCGCCGTCGAGACGCCGCCGCAACTCGCGCATTATCTCGGCATCACGCCGACCTGGGTCGATGGCACCTCCGTCGGCGGTTGCTCGTTCATGCTGCATGTCCGCCACGCCGCGGCCGCGATCGAGGCCGGGCTGTGCAAGACCGTGCTGATCACGCACGCGGAGTCCGGCAAGTCGATGATCGGCAAACTGCCGCGCTCGATTCCGGCGGACTCGCTGCAGGGCCAGTTCGAAGCGCCGTACGGCGTCTATGGTCCGCCGAGCATGTTCCCGATCCCGGTGCTGCGCTACATGAAGACGCACGGCATCACCCATGAGCAGATTGCCTCGGTCGCCGTGTTCCAGCGCGAATGGGCGGCGATGAATCCGCGCGCGATGATGAAGGCGCCGATCACCGTCGAGGACGTGCTGAACTCGAAGATGATCGCCTATCCGTTCCGCATCCTGCAATGCTGCCTGGTCACCGACGGCGGCGGCGCGCTGATCCTCACCTCGGCCGATCGCGCCAAGGATTTTCCGAACAAGCCCGTCTATATTCTCGGCACCGGCGAGAGCGTGGAAACACCGATGGTCAGCCAGATGGAGACCTTCGACTCGTCGCGCGCGTTTCGCGTGGCCGGGCCGACGGCATTCAGGGAAGCCGGCATCACGCACGGGGATGTCGACCATCTGATGATCTACGACGCCTTCGCGCATCTGCCGCTCTACGGCCTCGGCGATCTCGGCTTCATGCCGCATGAGGAGACCGGCAAGTTCATCGCCGACGGCAATACCCGCCCCGGCGGCAAGCTGCCGATGAACACCAATGGCGGCGGCCTCAGCTACATGCATTCCGGCATGTATGGCATGTATGCGCTGCAGGAGAGCGTGCGGCAGATGCGCGGCATCGCACCGGCGCAGGTGAAGGATGCGAAGATTTCCGTCTGCCACGGCGTCGGCGGCATGTTCGCCGCAAGTGGGACGGTGATCTTCACGAACGAGAGATAGCGCTCACCCATCTGTCGTCCTTGCGAGCGCAGCGAAGCAATCCAGAAAGGCATAAGCGCAGAACTGGATTGCTTCGTCGCTTCGCTCCTCGCAATGACGATCACTGAAATTCAACCAAGAGGAAAACCACATGGCACAAACGAAAATGCTCGATGGCAAGGTCGTCGTCGTCACTGGCGCGGGGCGTGGCATTGGCCGCGGCATTGCGCTGCTCTGCGCCGCCGAAGGCGCCAAGGTCGTCGTCAATGATCCCGGCGTCGGCACCGACGGCTCGGGCGGCGATGGCGCAGCACCGGCCGAACAGGTGGTCGAGGAAATCACCAAGGCCGGCGGCACCGCCGTCGCCAATTTCGAGTCGGTGGCCGAAGCCATTCCGGCCAGCAAGATCATCAAGCAGGCGGTGGACACCTATGGCCGGATCGACGGCGTGGTGAACAATGCCGGCATCCTGCGCGACGCCATCTTCCACAAGATGTCCATCGATGCCTTCGAGATGGTGATCAAGGTCCATCTGATGGGCTCGTTCTACACCTCGCACGCCGCAGCGCGTTATTTCCGCGAGCAGAACTCCGGTTCGTTCGTGCACTTCACCTCGACCTCCGGCCTGATCGGCAATTTCGGCCAGGCGAATTACGCGGCCGCCAAACTCGGCATCGTCGGATTGTCGAAGTCGATCGCGCTCGACATGGGCCGCTTCGGCGTCAACTCCAACTGCGTCTCGCCATTCGCCTGGAGCCGCATGATCGGCTCGATCCCGACCGAGACCGAAGCCGAGAAGGCGCGCGTCGAGCGGATGCAGCGCATGGGCCCGGAGAAGATCGCGCCATTGGTGGCGTTCCTGCTGTCGGATGCCGGCAAGGACGTGTCCGGCCAGATCTTTGCCGCGCGCATGAACGAGATCTTCCTGATGGGCCAGTCGCGCCCGATCCGCTCGATCCACCGCGACGAAGGCTGGACCGCGCAGACCCTCGCCGACCACGGCATGCCCGCGCTGAAGTCGTCGTTCTACAAGCTCGATCGCTCGGCTGATATTTTCAGCTGGGATCCGGTGTAAGCCGCGCGCCTCCGCGAACTCTCCCCTCATCCTAAGGAGCGGCCACAGGCCGCGTCTCGAAGGATGGCGGGGGAGCTCCTCAACTCATGGTTCGAGACGGCGCTCACGGGCGCCTCCTCACCATGAGGGACCGGGACACCCCATGAGATAACAACCCAAAATTGCAAACGAAACTATATTTCTTACAAAGCTATGCATGGCGATCTTAACTGACCCGCCACCGCGCAAATTTCGCAATAAAGAATTCCAGTCGATGCCGAGGTCGGTTATGTGACCGGCAAATCACAAGGCTCCACGTTACGCATCTGCGGACCGGGCCGCATTTGCTGGACATGACA
>JAPLPC010000644.1 GCA_026400425.1 Hyphomicrobiales bacterium
AAATGAGATACCATGGCACCGTCGCGCGGTATACAAAGGCGGGGAGCCTATACACAAGGTTGCGTCAATAAGCCTTCCTGTCCGCCCCCAAAAACCTATTTACAGACCTATTATGGGCGCGCCTCTGGACCCCTTAAATTATAGGGTTTGCGCGCACCCAAACCAAATAGATGAGTAACTACAACGTAGGCGGACGTGTGCGGACATCTGCGAACCAGAATGCTCCCGTCTCCGGCTCCGCCATTCGCGCTCAGCCAAAGATCTCGTCCTACCAACCGCCTCGCCCACGTGCGCTGCAACCTGATGCAGTGGCCGGTGGCGTCGGTATTCTCGAGAAAAGCAAAATCCCGACTGACCGACCCGCGGTGGCGGCTGGGAGTTGTGAAACAGAAAACCCGCCGGCGTCCCGGCGGGTCTGCTTCCAACTTCGCGGGCGGTACGCGATACATTCTCCGCCCGAGATCATGATGCGCGCGAAAGCTTAAGGAAGGATTCGGGCTCTGCATCAGACGCTGGCCACAGAGCCCTGCCTATCGCAGGGCGGCCAATGGGCGCCCTGCCCGGCCCGGCTGATCGCTTACCAGGTCTGATTGCGTGCGTTGTCGCCGACGCCGTAGCCGTAGGGCATCGGCGACGGTGCACGGTCCTCGCCGCCGCCGACATAGGCGCCATAAGCATTGCGCAGCTTACTGCGCTGAGCGTGGTGATGGCGCTGGGCGGCGCTGCTCTCGGTGGTGGTGTGACCTGACGTCCACGACGGCGCGCGGGACGCCGCGATGGCCTCACCGCTATGCGACATGGTGACGGCGAGCAGTAACGCGAGCGCGCTGGCGCGCAGTGAAAGTTGAGCGATCGACATGGCGATGTCCTCGTTTGCAGGACCGATCGGGGGCCTGGGGTGACTGTGACTCCCAGGAGATCGGAAGCATCGCGGGCCTCTGCAACCAGGGCCGTCGTCACAAGCCCGTGACGCACTGCGGTATGGGAGCACGGCGATGCAGCATCTGGCATTCGGGCCGCTTATGGTATCGATGACTCTACAACGGCGTAGTCGGTAGCGGGCTGTATCAGCGGCGCTGCGCGGCGGTGAGAGACGCCAGACTCGCGGTCGCCGGCACGAGACCGACGATCAGTGAATGGACGACAGCCAGTCGCGGGCGTCGCGCTGCGCGGCGGCGATCTCGGCATCCGACATCATCTCCGCGACTTCGCGGCGCAACGGGATCGCATCGGGGCGCCCCTTGAGCGCTGCCAGATTGAACCACTTATGCGCGGCGACGAGATCGACGATCCCGGCCCGGCCGCTCGACCAATAAATGCCGCGCTCGAACAGCGTGTCCTGAACGGCGGTGTCGGTCACCGGCGCTGCAGCTTCGAAATCGATCTGTCCCTGAAACATCGCTCATTCCTTTTTTTGTTTGCCGCCCCAACCGAGCGCGGCTCCTGTCCGTGTTTGACTTGTCCCAACCGCCGTTTGCCGGCTTGTTGAGAGGACAATGCCGATCAAATTTGAATGGCAGTTTAAGTATCGCGATGAACGGTTTCTGAACGCCGACACGCCGCCAACGGCACACCACGCGCGAAACACCAGCATTCATGCGGGTTTCTGCAATTTCGTGGATTTCGGTTTACCTTGCCGGTTGGGGATCGCGTAACCATCGCGCAAACGCGGACGTGACGTCGATGAGCGACGGGTATTCGCGACCGACTTTTTCCTCTGCAAGATCGGCGGATGGCGGTCTCACCGAACCGCCTGACGGCACGCCATTATCATGAGCAGAGAATTCATCGCCGGGGATCAACCGCACCGGCGGAGCAAGACGAGGGCGTCGGCAACACGTCAGGGTCATGTCTGTCGGCATTACGCCGACGACTGCGGATCATAGATCCGTCCGTAGAAGACCGCCGATCACTGCATGACCGGCATCTCTGCCAGAGCGCTCGCGCTAGAGCCGAAGCCTAAGCGGTGACGATCCAGCTATTCGACCTGATGTCTCGCCGACACCCTCTTTCGTCGCCTAGCACAATCGCGCTGGTGACGGCGCCGGCATCACTGCCGGCATAGTCATCGTCCGGGAAGAAGAAGTGACGTCTTCTTGGCGGCCTTCTTCGCGACCTTCTTGGTCTTCTTGGCGGTCTTCTTGACTGCGGTCTTCGCAGCCTTCTTCACCGTCTTCTTCGCCTTAGCGACTTTCTTCACTGCCTTCTTAGCCATGTTGCCCTCCATAAGAGATGACTGAAACGCTGTGTGCATTCGGGAATCGATATGCACACGATTCCGAATACACCAACGATTTCAAAAGAACAGTGGCCCGCTTAAGGAAGTGTTGAGGCTGTGGTGCCGCGGTCAAGCCTGTTCGTGCAGGCGCGGAGCGTTCATGCGGCTTTTGCATGGCAAAAGAAACGCCCGCAAAACCTACACAAACCAAAGTCAAGTGCGACGCGCGTGCCTATTTTTCCTGAGCGCGCGTGCAGTGAACTAACAAACAACTACACAAACTCCGAGCCGGCGCGAATCGGATGTAGGCCGCGGGAATCGTCACTGCGGGATTGCCGGCCCGACATTCTGGCAATGAAAATATTTTTTGGATAACCGCGCCGAGAGCTACTCCATGACGCGTGCAACCGCCTCTTCGTCACCTCACTCACACACGATTCGCGATTCGATTCTCCGCGCGAAGCGACGGATCGACCTCGGCAGAAACGAAAACGGCGCCGCTCCATGCGACGCCGTCGTCTCGAACTGGATGATGTCAGCGGCGATCAGAGCCCGAGCTTGCGCTTCAAGACGTCGTTGACCGCCTGCGGATTGGCCTTGCCGCCCGACGACTTCATCACCTGGCCGACGAACCATCCGATCAGCGCCGGCTTGGCCTGTGCCTGCGCGACCTTGTCCGGATTGGCCGCGATGATGTCGTCCACCACCTTCTCGATGGCGCCCATGTCGGTGACCTGCTTCATGCCACGCTCGTCTACCAGCACGCGCGGGTCGCCGCCCTCGAGCCAGACGATCTCGAACAGATCCTTGGCGATCTTGCCGGAGATGATGCCCTCGCCGATCAGATCGACGATGGCGGCCATCTGCACCGCCGAGACCGGCGATGCCGCGATGTCCTGGCCTTCCTTGTTGAGGCGGCCGAACAGTTCATTGATCACCCAGTTGGCGGCCAGCTTGCCGTCGCGCGCCTTGTCCTTGAGCCCGTCGAGCACGGCCTCGTAGAATTCGGCGCTCTCGCGCTCGGCCACCAATACCGCGGCGTCGTAATCCGACAGGCCGAAGGCGCTGACGAAACGCGCGCGCTTCTG
>JAPLPC010000468.1 GCA_026400425.1 Hyphomicrobiales bacterium
TCGGCGGCCAGGAGAGCACGCGCTCGCCGCAACATCTCGCCGAGCTGTTCAGGTTGGCCGACAAGGCCGGCCTGCTCGCCAATCCGGAATTGGCCGTGCAGCGCATGAAAGCTGTCATGGCCACGCGCGGGATCGACGCCTGATCATGCGTGATTTCTCGCAAGATCATCGCTGGCTGTCGCTGAACACGGCGACCGTCCGCAAGCAGGGCGACTTCGTCGCCATCGCCGAAGCCTGTGCGCGTCATCAGATCCGCGGCGTGTCGCCATGGCGTGATCAGGTCGCCAATGTCGGCCTCGACCGTGCGGTGAAGGCGGTCAAGGATCATGATCTCGAACTGTCCGGCTATGGCCGCGGCGGCATGTTCGTGGCGGATAGCCTGCATCGCCAGGCCGAGCGCGACGACAACAGGCGCTGCGTCGATGAGGCGGTGGCGCTGGGCGCGCCCTGCATCGTGCTCGTGGTCGGCGGCCTGCCGCAATATTCGCGGCCGGGCAGCGTGACGTCGAAGGACATCATCGACGCCCGCAACCAGGTCGATGACGGCATTGCCGCGATGCTCGATTATGCCAGGCAGGCGAACATGCCGCTGTCCATCGAGCCGCTGCATCCGGCCTACGCCGCGGACCGCGCCTGCGTGAACACGACGGAGCAGGCGCTCGATATCTGCGATCGCCTCGATCCCAACCGCACCGGCCTGCTCGGCGTGGCACTCGACGTCTATCACATCTGGTGGGACCCGCAGATGCTGGGCCAGATCGAGCGCGCCGGTCCCGATCGTCTGCACGCGTTCCATGTCTGCGACTGGCTGGTGCCCACCAAAGACATCCTCAACGACCGCGGCATGATGGGCGACGGCGTCATCGACATCCGCGCCGCCCGCGCGGCGGTGGAAGCGCAGGGCTTTGCCGGTTATTCCGAGATCGAGATCTTCTCGGAGCATTGGTGGAGCAAGCCGATGGACGAGGTGCTCACCACCTGCATCGCGCGGCACAAGACGGTGGTGTAGTTTCGAAGCACTGCAGCCAATGGTGTCCCTCCCCGGAGCGAAGCGAATGGGGAGGGTGGCGCGTAGCGCCGGGTGGGGCCTCTCCTCACGAAAGAACGGAGCGTGGTGATAGACCCCACCCGTCACGTCTCCTCGCTTCGCTCGTCGCCGCGCCACCCTCCCCACGGCGCGGCTGCGCCGCTTGGGGGAGGGGGAAAAGGAGCGCGCCTTGCCTCCTCGTCATGCAGCCGTGAGGCCGAGGTAGAAGATTACAAAACCTGTCGCAGTTTCTGAGGGAAGTGGCTGAGACACGTCTAGCATCGTTC
Organism: Hyphomicrobiales bacterium; assembly: GCA_026400425.1. Lineage (GTDB taxonomy): Bacteria > Pseudomonadota > Alphaproteobacteria > Rhizobiales > Xanthobacteraceae > Tardiphaga. The sequence continues at coordinate 1,315 of JAPLPC010000468.1, forward strand.
CTATTTTGTTCTTGACAACTTTCACCCAAGGAATATCCTCCGCGTGTTTCGTTCGTGAGGGGCGCTTTCATGAGGCGTCTTTAAGCGGGGCGGAACGCGGCGCCTGCGGGTGAGGGAAGACGTAGCCCTCACACTCGGGAGGTCGGAGGCCACCGTCCGGGCCCAATACGGGGCTCTGCCGCTACTGCGCGGCTGGACGCGGTGCGGGCGAAGGCAGGGAAACCTGTCGGATGACTCCCTGTGGGAGTGCCCAGTACCCGGAAGAACGGTCCTTCGGCCAGAAAACGTCGCGGTGGCACGCCGTAAGGCGTTGCGCGGTCGCAGTTTTGCTGGCGATCCAGCATGACGGGCTGCGTCAATCCCACCAACACGCGCCTTGCGGCGTGCTGCCTCCCCTCATGTCGCGAGGGGAGATCTACTCTACGCCTTGGGCGCTTCGGCGTTGCGAGGTCGGCTCACTGTGTCCTTCAGATACCACCACCGGTAAATCCCTTGTGGCGTCGCACCAATTCATTGACAGGAACAATGGTGAGCGCTTACTCACGCGATTATGACCACTCTCCGCATGACACATGATCTCCGACGCGAACTTATCCTGTCAGCCGCGAAGCGCTGCTTTGCGCATAATGGCTTTGCCGGCACCACGACAAAGAGCGTGGCCGCTGCCGCTTCGATTTCGGAGGGGCTGCTGTTCAAGCATTTCCCGACCAAGTCGGCGCTCTATGCCGAGATTCTGGCGGAGGAATGCAAGGCCGATCCGGCGCTCAACCAGCTGCTCGATCTGCCGGCGTCGACGGGGACATTGGTGATCCTGATCCGCGAGATGGTGCGGCACTTCCTCGAGATCGCGCAGCAGCCGGACGACGTCGACGACGAGGAAGCACAGCGGCTGCGCCTCGTCACCATCAGCTATCTGAACGACGGCGAATTCGCCCGGCTGATGCATGACAAGATCGCCGGCA
>JAPLPC010000156.1 GCA_026400425.1 Hyphomicrobiales bacterium
ATTGCTTCGCTGCGCTCGCAATGACGGAACGAGGAAACACCATGCCCGCACCCACTCCCGTATTCGATCCGCCGTTTAACATCCTGCGCGCCAGCCATGTGGTGCTCGATGTCGTCAACCTCACAGCGTCGCGCAAATTCTACGAGCAGATCGTCGGGCTGCATGTGGAGGACGACGATGGCGACACCGTCTATCTGCGCGCCGTGGAGGAGCACCAGCATCACTCGCTGGTGCTGCGCAAGGCCGAACGCGCGGCGTGCGCCCGGCTCGGCTTCCGGGTCGCCAGCGAGAACGACCTCGACAAGGCCGGTGCCTTTTTCGCCGCCAACGGTCTCGTCTATTCGTTCGTCGAACGTCCGTTCCAGGGCCGCACGCTGCATGTCACCGATCCGTTCGGATTCCAGATCGAGCTAACCGCCAGCATGGAGAAGCGGCCGCATCTGCTGCGCCGGTTCGATCTCTACAAGGGCTGCCATCCGCAGCGGCTCGATCATTTCAACGTGTTCGCCGCCGAACTGCAGGCGACCATCGATTTCTATGCACAGCTCGGCTTCCGCCTCACCGAATATGCCGAGGAGGACGGCGCAGACGGCCGCATCGCTGCGGCGTGGATGCATCGCAAGGGCAATGTGCACGATCTCGCTTTCACCAATGGGCGCGGCCCGCGGCTGCATCACTTCGCCTATTGGGTGCCGACGGCGATGAACATCGTGCATCTGTGCGACGTGATGGCGTCGTCCGGCTATCTCTCCAATCTCGAACGCGGCCCCGGTCGCCACGGCATCTCCAACGCGTTCTTCCTCTATGTGCGCGACCCCGACGGGCACCGGCTCGAACTCTACACCTCGGATTACCAGACCATGGATTCGGATCACGAGCCGCTGCGCTGGTCGCTGAAAGACCCGCGGCGCCAGACTCTGTGGGGCGCACCGGCGCCGCGCTCTTGGTTCGAACAGGGCACGCCGTTCATCGGTCAGGATGTGCGCGAGCCGCTGTTCACGGCGGATGTGACGATTGCGGATTGATGGATGTCGTCATGGCGAGCGAAGCGAAGCCATCCAGACTTGACCGGTGGCTCGCACAGACTGGATTGCTTCGTCGCAACGGCTCCTCGCAATGACGGCTGAGAAAGATGATGAACGGGAACTGGACATGACTCAACTCACCGGCGGCGAAGCGATTGTCAGCGGGCTGACGGCGCACGAGGTCGATACGATTTTCGGCCTGCCCGGCGCGCAAGTGTATGGGCTGTTCGATGCATTCCACCGCGCCGGGCTGAACGTGATCGGCGCGCGGCACGAACAGGCCTGCGGCTATATGGCATTCGGCTATGCGCGCGCATCGGGCAAGCCCGGCGTGTTCAGCGTGGTGCCCGGCCCCGGCGTGCTGAATGCCGGCGCGGCGATGCTGACGGCGTTCGGCTGCAACGAGCCGGTGCTGTGCCTCACCGGTCAGGTGCCGACCGACTATCTCGGCCGCGGCCGCGGCCATCTGCACGAAATGCCGGACCAGCTCGCCACGCTGCGCAGCTTCGTCAAATCGGCCGATCGCATCGACTATCCTGGCGATGCACCGGCCAAGGTCGCGCGCGCATTTCAGGACATGCTATCGGGCCGCCGGGGCCCGGTCGCGCTCGAAATGCCGTGGGACGTGTTCACGCAGCGCGCCGAGACCGCCGCTGCGACCACGCTTGCGCCGATCGCAGCGCCGCTGCCCGACCCCGACAAGATCAAGGCCGCCGCCGCGCTGATCAAATCCGCGAAGGCGCCGATGATCTTCGTCGGCGCCGGCGCGATGGAGTCCGGCGATGCAATCCTGCAACTCGCCGAGATGATCGATGCGCCGGTGGTGGCGTTCCGCTCCGGCCGCGGCATCGTCTCCAATGCCCATGAGCTCGGCCTCACCATGGCCGCCGCCTATAATCTGTGGCCGCACACCGATCTGATGATCGGCATCGGCTCGCGGATGGAATTGCCGACCACGTTCCGCTGGCCGTTCCGGCCCGACGGGCTGAAGTCGGTGCGCATTGATATCGATCCCGTCGAGTTCAGGCGGCTGATCGTGGACGTGCCGATCGTGGCCGATGCCGAAGCCGGCACGCGGGCTCTGGTCGCCGCCGTGAGCCAGGTCGGCTATACGAAGACGAGCGGGCGGCGCGAGGTGATCCGCGAAGCGTCCGCCAAGGCGCAGCACGACATCCAGGCGATCCAGCCGCAGATGGCCTATCTCGACGTGCTGCGCGCCGTGCTGCCGGACGATGCCATCGTCACCGATGAGCTGTCGCAGGTCGGCTTCACCTCGTGGTTCGGTTTTCCCGTCTATCGGCCGCGTAGCTTCATCACCTCCGGTTATCAAGGCACGCTCGGCTCGGGCTTCCCAACGGCGCTGGGCGCCAAGGTGGCGCATCCGGACAAGCCGGTGGTGGCCATCACCGGCGACGGCGGCTTCATGTTCGCGGTGCAGGAACTCGCCACCGCCGTGCAGTTCAAGATCGGCGTGGTGGTGCTGGTGTTCGACAACAATGCCTATGGCAATGTGCGACGCGACCAGCTTACCGTGTTCGACGGCCGCGTCACCGCTGCCGATCTGGTCAATCCGGATTTCGTCAAGCTGGCGGAGTCATTCGGGGTCGGTGCTTGCCGGGTGAATTCGCCGGCTGCGTTCAAACCGGCGCTGGAGAAAGCACTGGCCGACGGCGGCCCCTATCTGATCGCCATCGACGTGCCCCGGGATTCCGAAGTCAGCCCGTGGGCGTTCATTCATCCGAAGAAACCATAAACGCTTCGCATGTCATTGCGAGGAGCAAAGCGACGCGGCATTCCAGTTCTTCCTTCAACGCAGGAAGGCTGGATTGCTTCGTCGCAATGACGGCGGAGAGAGGCCAGCTTTACGGCTTCACGGGCGGATCGAGCTGCGTGCAGCCGCCTTCGCTGATGGGCCGCATGATGTCGGCGGCTTTGACCTTGCCCTTGATCTTCAGCAGGTCCCACTCGCCTTTCACTTCCGATGGCTTCTTCACCTCGGCGAGCAGCATGTCGTTCATCAGGCGACCGTCTTCGCGGACTTTGGCGCCGGGTGCGAAGAAATCGTCCACCGGCATCGCCTTCATCTGCCGCATCACCGTGAGCCCGTTATTGTCATTGGCGGCTTCCGCGGCGCGCAGATAGTGCTTCACGGCGCTATAGACGCCGGCCTGTGAATGCGTCGGCATCTTGCCGTGCTTGGCCATGAAACGCTTGCCGAAGTCGCGGCTGGCATCGTCATAGTCCCAGTAATAGCCCTCGAGATATTGCACGCCCTGGGTCGCTTCGGCGCCGAGCGCTTTCACCGAGGTGAGATAGAAGATCAGCACGGCGAGCTTCTGCTTGCCCTCGCCGATCTGGAATTCGCGCGCCTGCTTGATGTTGGTCACGGTGTCCCCGGAGGCATTGGCGAGCGCGATCACCTTGGCGCCGGACGACTGCGCCTGCAGCAGGAAGGAGGAGAAA
>JAPLPC010000148.1:0-3882 GCA_026400425.1 Hyphomicrobiales bacterium
ACGAACTGCCATTCCTCGCTGTCGCGCAGCATCGCGACCAGGTCCTCGAACAGCTCCGCATGAGCCGGCGCATATTCGAACCAGGTGAGGAAATCGAACGGCCCGCCGAGGTCGCGCGCATGATAGAGCTGGCGTGCGATCGCCGGCAGGTATTTCAGGCTGTCGGCGATGTGGCGCGACTTGTCTTCGAAGATGCGCCGGCGCTCGTTCTGGCTCATCAGCCACCACGCATTGGTCTTGCGGATCGGGATCAATGCGGCGCAGGTCGCCTCCGGGCGACCTAGCCCCGCTTGTACCTTGTTGAGCGCGATCTTCTCCAGCCGCTCCACATAGCGGACATGGCTGGCGGTGCCGATCAGCCGCCACGAATTGGCCGACGGTGCCGGCGGTAGCGAGATGGCGTCGGCATGGGTGATGGACAGAGCGGGCATGGTCGGCAGCGTCTCGCCGATGACCGGTGCAACGGAGAGCACCTGCCATGTGCCAGTCTGGCCGCCTCGGAATGTCGTGAACATGGGACCTGTTGAGCGCGGAACTTAGCCGATTTCAAGAACAATCAAGGTGCAATTGCCCTGTGAATAGCGGGCCTGGTTCGGCAATAAGTGGCCTTTCCCGCCCGCGGCACTATATGCAGGGACGACCATGCGTTTCACGCCCCAATTTCTTGAAGAACTGCGCGCCCGGCTTCCGGTTTCGGAAGTCGTGAGCAAGCGCGTCAAATTGAAGAAGGCGGGGCGCGAGTTCAAAGGCCTGTCGCCGTTCCAGCAGGAAAAGACGCCGTCCTTCACGGTCAACGACCAGAAGCAGTTCTATCACGACTTCTCCACCGGCAAGCACGGCAACATCTTCGACTTCGTGATGGAGACCGAAGGCGTCTCCTTCGTCGAGGCGGTCGAGCGGCTGGCGTCGATGGCCGGCCTGCAGATCCCCGCCGCCACGCCCGATGCCGCGCGGCAGGAGCAGCGCCGCCGGACGCTGTATGACGTCATGGAGATGGCGGCAAAGTTCTTCCAGGACACGCTGACCTCGCGCCATGGCGCCACCGCGCGCGGCTATCTCGCCGATCGCGGCATCGGTCCGCAGGTGCAGTTGCAGTTCCGCATGGGCTACGCGCCGGAAGATCGCTTCGCGCTGAAGGAGCATCTCGGCGCCGCCGGCATTCCGGTGCCGGACATGGTCGAGACCGGCATGCTGATCGGCGGCGACGACATTCCGGTGCCCTATGATCGCTTCCGCGATCGCGTGATGTTTCCCATCACCGATGCCCGCGGCCGCATCATCGCCTTCGGCGGCCGGGCGCTGAAGAAGGACGTGCCGGCGAAGTATCTGAACTCGCCGGAGACGCCGCTCTTCCACAAGGGCGACAATCTCTACAATTTGCCGATGGCGCGCAAAGCCGCCCATGACGGTTCGCCCATCGTCGTGGTCGAGGGCTATGTCGACGTCATTGCCATGGTCGGCGTCGGCTTCCCCGGCGCAGTGGCGCCGCTCGGCACCGCCTTGACCGAGAACCAGCTGCAGCTGTTGTGGAAGATGGTCGATGAACCCATCCTCTGCTTCGACGGCGACCGCGCCGGTCAGAAGGCGGCCTGGCGCGCGGCCGAACTGGCGCTGCCGCATCTGAAGCCGGGCAAGAGCCTGCGCTTCGCCTTGCTGCCGGAAGGGCAGGACCCCGACGATCTCGCGCGCTCCGGCGGCCGTGGCGCCATCGAGGACGTCATCGCGGCGGCCGGCACATTGTCGGACCTGATCTGGGCGCGCGAGATTGCGGCCGGCGATTTCACCACGCCGGAGCGGCGCGCGGCGCTGGAAGCGCGGATCGGCGAGATCTCGAACGGCATCCGCGACGACACCGTGAAGAAATACTATCGCCAGGATCTTGCCGATCGGCTGTATCGGCAATTCGGCGGCGGCGCGAAGGGCGGCTATGGCGGCAACCGCGGGCAGGGCGGTAACTTCCAGCGCGCGCCGCAGCGTCCGTTCGTGCCGCGAATCAGCCCCGCGAATCGCGGTGTGCCGCTCACGGCCACTCAGGTACTGGGTCGCGGCCCCTATCAGGCCGTCAGTTCCCAGCTCGCCAGCTCGTCCATCATGCGGGGGCAGCGCAGCGCCATTTCGCGGCGCGAGGCGTTGATCCTGCAGTCGCTGATCAACCATCCCTGGCTGCTGCATGACCGCCTCGAGGAGGTCGCGGCGCTGGAACTCGGACATCCCGAGATGCACCGGCTGCGCGCCGGCATCATCGCAGCCTTCGCCCATGAGCATCATCACGGTGATGAAGCCGAGCAAAGTGCGGAAATGCGTGAAGACTTGGTAAAAGCTGGGTTTTCCGAGCAATTACAGCAGGTTGAGCGCGCCATCACGGTGCATGCGGTATGGGGCGCTCGGCCCGGCGCGGCCCGCGAGGACGTTTTGGCGACCTGGATTCAGCTGGTCGCCTTGCATCGGCAGTACCACTCCTTACTTAGAGAACTGAAGGATGCCGAGCTCGCTTTGGGCGCGGAGGCCAGTGAAACCCACTATGGTTGGCTCCGCGATGTGAAGGCCCGGCTGGCCGAGGTGGACGGGACCGAGGCGCTGATCGAAGGCTTCGGCGAGCAGTCAGGCCGGTTCCAGCGCACCCAGTGACATCGGCGAGATGCAACTTGCTGCGGATTGAGATCGTCCGAAATGCAAAAAGACTCGCCAAATCCATGGTTTGGCGGCACAAACAGGGTTAATCCGGGCTTAAGTCTTCATCGGCTAGAGTTCATCCAAACGAGTTAGACAACCGGGTCGGATGGCAGGGTGGCGATAACGCGAGCGCCGCCCTTTGTGCGTCGGTCGGCTTTACGCCAGTCCGAGGTTCGCCGAACGGTTTTTGATGAGATGGCGGGGCCAGCGATACGTCCCCCGGCGTGAGCGCGTTTCAGGAGCATTGAATGGCCACCAAGGCAAAGACGCTGCAGACCAAAGACAAAGAAAACGCGGCAGCGGATACCCCCGAGAAGGACGGCGCCGACGCGCCATCGCCATTGCTGGATTTGTCCGACGCTGCCGTCAAGAAGATGATCAAGAACGCCAAGAAGCGCGGCTTCGTGACGTTCGATCAGCTCAATGAAGTGCTGCCCTCCGACCAGACCTCGCCCGAACAAATCGAAGACATCATGTCGATGCTCTCCGAGATGGGTATCAACGTCGCCGAGAACGACGACAGCGACGAGGAAGAGAAGCAGGAGGACGACGACGACACCGATAACGAACTCGTCGAAGTCACCTCCAAGGCCGTTACCGAAGTCAAGAAGTCGGAGCCCGGCGAGCGCACCGACGATCCCGTGCGCATGTATCTGCGCGAGATGGGCACCGTCGAGCTGTTGTCGCGCGAAGGCGAAATCGCCATCGCCAAGCGCATCGAGGCCGGCCGCGAGGCGATGATCGCGGGCCTCTGCGAAAGCCCGCTGACGTTCCAGGCCATCATCATCTGGCGCGACGAACTCAACGAAGGCAAGATCTTCCTCCGCGACATCATCGATCTTGAAGCCACCTATGCCGGCCCTGAAGGCAAAGGCGGCGTCAATCCCGCGATGATCGCCGGCCCCACGGGCGACGGCGAAGCAAGCGACGGCGAGAGCGCTGTGGCCGCGCCGCCCTCGGCGCCGGCGCAGGCCACCCCGTTCCGCCCCGCCCAGGGCGGCCGTCCGCAGCCGGGCGCGGCCCCTGCCGGTGAAGGCGCGTCGGAAGGCGCCGCCGACGGCGACATGGACGACGACGAATTCGAAAACCAGATGTCGCTCGCCGCCATCGAGGCCGAGCTGAAGCCGAAGGTGGTCGAGACCTTCGACAAGATTGCCTCCGAATACAAGAAGCTGCGCAAGCTGCAGGAACAGGACATCGCGAACCAGC
>JAPLPC010000148.1:3896-4717 GCA_026400425.1 Hyphomicrobiales bacterium
AACCAGCTGGAAAGCTCGTCGCAGGGTCCGTCGCTGTCGCCGTCGCAGGAGCGCAAATACAAGTAGCTCAAGGACGAAATCGTCGTCGAGGTGAAGTCGCTGCGCCTCAACCAGGCGCGTATCGACTCCCTGGTCGAGCAGCTCTACGACATCAACAAGCGCCTCGTGTCGTTCGAGGGCCGCCTGATGCGTCTCGGCGACAGCCACGGCGTCGGCCGCGAAGATTTTCTGCGCAACTATCAAGGTTCAGAACTGGACCCGCGCTGGCTCAACCGCGTCTCGAAGCTGTCGGCCAAGGGCTGGAAGAACTTCGTCGCCATCGAGAAGGACCGCATCAAGGAGCTGCGCGGCGAGATCCAGCAGCTCGCGGCACTGACCGGCCTCGAGATCGGCGAATTCCGCAAGATCGTGCACGGCGTGCAGAAGGGCGAGCGCGAAGCCCGTCAGGCCAAGAAGGAGATGGTGGAGGCCAATCTCCGTCTCGTCATCTCGATCGCCAAGAAATACACCAATCGCGGCCTGCAGTTCCTGGATCTCATTCAGGAAGGCAACATTGGTTTGATGAAGGCCGTCGACAAGTTCGAATATCGCCGCGGCTACAAGTTCTCGACCTATGCGACCTGGTGGATCCGGCAGGCGATCACGCGTTCGATCGCCGACCAGGCCCGCACCATCCGCATCCCCGTGCACATGATCGAGACGATCAACAAGATCGTGCGCACGAGCCGCCAGATGCTGAACGAGATCGGCCGCGAGCCGACCCCGGAAGAGCTCGCCGAGAAGCTCGGCATGCCGCTGGAGAAGGTGCGCAAGGTTCTGAA
>JAPLPC010000202.1 GCA_026400425.1 Hyphomicrobiales bacterium
ACCGACCACGGCAGCGAATGCATCGCGCCCTTGTCGTTCTGCGCAAACTGCAGACCGCCGGCCGAGAAATCCTCGACCTTGAGATCAGGCGCGGTCAGGGTCGGGTCCTTCATGAAGCCCGACAGATCGGCCAGCCAGCCGGCCTTCTCGAACTGCTGCTTTTGGACGTGATAGCTGAGATGCACGACGTCGAAAGAGGGCTTGCCGGAGGTCAGCTCGATGACGGCTTTCTGGCGCTGCTGCTGCTCCGGGATCAGTTCGGACTCGACCTTGATGCCGGTGAGCTCAGTGAATTCGGAGGCGTATTTCTGCAGCAGCTCGCCACGCGGCCCCTTGATCAAATTGGCTTCGATGGTGGTGCCCGCATATTTCTTCCAGGCAGGATCCGCGAATGCGGGGGTGGCGGAGATGCCGAGCGATCCGAGCGCAGGCAGCGCGCTGGTGGCGAGCGCGCCCTTGAGCAGGGCACGGCGAGACGGGCCGTGATGGGCCATGTGTAACCTCCCTCAAACCGCCTTGACCGGCGGTGATTTTACGGTCGCTCGCCGTGGACCGGAGATGCGCCTGATGGGATGGTAGCACGATCGGGAGGGACGACAAGGTTGTACGACAAGTTTCCGCGCATTGTCGCAGGGGCGCGCGTCAGGCCGGTCGCACCATCTGCGAGGTCCTGATCAGATGAACACCTGCGGCCCGAGTTGGAAGCGCTCCGACAGCAGCTTGATCTGCCTCACATTGAGGGCTCGCTTACCGCGGAGAACCTCCGAGACGACACCCTGACTGCCGATTTCGGGCAGGTCGCTCTGGCTCAGGCCGCGCTGCTCCATTAGAAAACGCAGCATGTCGGGCGGGGTAACCGTTGCGGCCGGAAGATGCGTGTCCTCGTAGTCACCGATCAATTCGCCGAGCAATCCGACCAGCGACGCGAGTGGATGTGCCTCATCGCTGCCGCCAGCATCGAGAAGCGCATTCAACGCCGCTGTCGCAATCTTGTAATCGCGCTTCGTCTTGATCGGATGCAGCGGAATGCGTGCCGAGATGGCGCTGATATGTTGCGTGATGTCGTCGACATCCGCGCGGGTGAGCGTCAAGGCTTCCATGTGTCATACTCCTTGTGCGTGAGCACGTGCCTGACATAGCAGGCGCTGCTTGTCGAAGTATGATACAGATGGCAAGGGCTGTCTCAGCCCCGCCGGTGACTTGCATTCACCGCGATGGCGGCGGCGGCGGTGCGGTTTTCGACGCCCAGCTTCGCGTAGATCTGTTCGAGGTGCTTGTCGACGGTGCGCGGGCTGAGGCCGAGGATCTGGGCGATATCGCGGTTGCTCTTGCCCTTGCTGAGCCAGGACAGCACTTCGCCCTCGCGGCCGGTGAGGCCGAGTTCGCGGCTGAATTCGGCGGGCACGGCGACGCTCTCTTTGGCGAGGCGCAGCAGGATCTCGTCGGGACCGGCTTTGCCCATATATTGCAGGCGCAGCAGATCATTGTCGGGGAAGGGCGCCGACGGGACCGGCTTGCCGCCGGGCTTCTGCATGTGATCGAGCCACTGCAGCATCGGTGCCGGCAGCACCATCGCTTCATCGGCGACCCCGACGAGATGATCGTTCAGCAGTTTCTGCGCCTGCGGTGTGGCCCATAGCACGGTGCCCTGCTGATTGACCGCGAGCAGGAAGCGGCCGGAGACGTCGAGGGCGGCGCGCGCGCTCTGGGTCAGGCGGGCATTGGCGAGATGGACGCGGATCCGCGCCAGCATCTCTTCGATGACGATCGGCTTGGTGACGTAATCGACGCCGCCGGCCTCCAGCCCGCGCACGATATGCGCGGTCTCCGACAGCCCGGTCATGAAGATCACGGGGACGTCGACCAGCCCGGCGTCGCGCTTGAGGCGGCGGCAGGTCTCGAAGCCGTCGATCCCCGGCATCACGGCGTCGAGCAGCACGATGTCGGGCGTGATCTGCTCGACGATGCGCATTGCGGAGGCGCCGTCCATCGCCACCATCACGGTCATGCCGGCGCCATCCAGCGCGTCGGTCAGCAGCCGCAGTGTTTCCGGAGAATCGTCCACCACCAGTGCGACGTCGCGCTTCTTCGGATCAGGAGTCATGCGTCTGCATCTTTTTCAGTGTGGCCATGTACCGATCGAGGTCGAAGCGATCGATCAGCATGCGCATTTGCGCGACGAAGGCTGCGTGTTCGGGATGGCTGGCGCCGATCTCGTCGAGCTTGAGCTGGATGGCGCGGATATGGCCCATCTCGCCGAGATTGATCAGTTCGTCCACGTGGCGCGCCGGCGGTGCGGCACCGTCGTCGCTCCATTGCGGCGCGGGCGCGATCTCGTCGCGCTCATAGCGCCAGTCGATCTTCAGGAGCCGCCCGATCATCTCCAGCAGCCGCGTCAGTTCGATCGGCTTCATCAGATAGCCGTCATGGAACGGCTGGGCCAGCGGCGCGCCGTGGGCTTCCAGAGCGCTGGCCGACACCATCAGGATGCGGGCCTGATGATGGCCGGTGGCGCGCAGTGTTTCGGCGACGGTCCAGCCGTCCATCCCGGCCATCGAGATGTCGAGCAGGAACAGATCGGGGTGGCAATGTTGCGCGAGGCTGAGACAGGCCGGGCCATCCGGTGCGCTGAGCAGGATGAAGCCGAGCGGCGTCAGCACCTCGCGCAACAGGTCGCGCTGGGTCGGATCGTCGTCGGTGACCAGGATCGTCTTGCGCGGGCCGTGATAGCCGAGAATGGGCGCATCGATCGGCGCGATCCGGGTGGGATTGGTGACTTCCGACAGCAGCATCTTGACGCGGAACGTGCTGCCGGTGCCGACCTCGCTGGAGACGCGGATGTCGCCGCCCATCACGCCGGCCAGCAGCTTGGAAATCGTAAGACCAAGACCCGTTCCGGTGTGGGGCTGCGCCGCGCCGAGTGCACCGCGCTCGAATGGCGCGAAGATGCGTTCGAGATCGTCGGGGCGGATGCCCGGCCCGGTATCGATGATCTCGAACTCCGCCACTGGGCTGCGATAATGGATGACGAACTGGACGCTGCCGGTTTGCGTGAACTTGATGGCGTTGGACAACAGATTGATCAGGATCTGCCGCAACCGTTTTTCGTCGGCATAGACCACGGCGGGCAGGTAGCCCGGGCGGCGAAAGATGAACTCGATGCCCTTGGCCGCGGCCTGCAGGCGGAACATGCCGACCAGCTGATCGAGAAAGTCGGTGAGGCGGACCTCATCGCGCGACAGATACAGCCGGCCGGCCTCGATCTTGGAAATGTCGAGAATGCCGTCGATCAGCCCCGACAGATGATCGGCACTGCGCTTGACGACACGGACCTGATCGCGCGGGCGGGTCTGCAGGCTGTCGTCCTGTTCCAGCAACTGGGCGTAGCCGCTGATCGCATTGAGCGGCGAGCGCAATTCGTGGCTGAGGCCGACCACATAGCGGCTCTTCGCCAGATTGGCGGATTCGGCGACCTCCTTGGCGCGTTGCAATTCGGCGTCGGTGCGCTTGTGGGCGTCGATTTCCTGCATCAGCAGCGTGGTCTGGCGTTTGGTTTCCGCCTCTGCGGCACGGCGGCTTTGCTTCGCCAGCACGAACAGCCATGCGACCACGCCGATGATGATGGCCAGCGCGAAGAACACCTTCCACAGCACCTCGGACACCTGCGCGCTGTCATCTGGTGCGGCCGCAGAGGTCTGCAGATAGATCAGCGCCAGCGTCAGCCCGACCAGCCCCGACGCCATCAGGAATACGCCGAGATAATGCGCCAGCTGCGAATTGATCCGGGCCAGGATCGGCTCGGGCAGCAGTTTGCCGAACACGGCCGATATCTGCGCATCGGCGCGTGCATGCGGCTTGCAGAGATCGTGGCAGCGCGCATCGAGCGAGCAGCACAACGAACAGATCGGGCCGGCATAGGCCGGGCAATGCGCCATGTCCTCGGGCTCGAAGGAATGCTCGCAGATACAACATGGGATCGTCGCCAAGGTCTGCCAGGCGCGCTTCGGCTTGCGGGCGATGTAGTATCTGCCCTTGGTCGCATAGGCGATGGCGGGGGCGACCACCAGCGCGGTGAGCAGAGCCACGAAGGGCGACAGCGCTTTCGCGGTGGGGCCGAACAGACCGTAGAACGCGCTGATCGACATCAGCGTCGCAGCCAGCATGGCGCCGACCCCGACCGGATTGATGTCGTACAAATGCGCGCGCTTGAACTCCATCTGGCGCGGACGCAGGCCGAGCGGCTTGTTGATGATCAGGTCCGCCACCAGCGCGCCGACCCAGGCAATGGCGACGTTGGAATACAGGGCCAGCGTCTGCTCCAGCGCCTTGTAGACGCCGATCTCCATCAGCAGCAGCGCCACCAATACGTTGAACACCAGCCACACCACGCGGCCGGGATGGCTGTGGGTGAGGCGGGAGAAGAAGTTCGACCACGCGATCGAGCCGGCATAGGCGTTGGTGACGTTGATCTTGAGCTGCGACAGGATCACGAAGGTGCCGGTTAGCGCCAGCGCCAGATCGGGCTGCGACAGCACGTAGCGGAATGCTTCGAGATACATATGCGCGGGTTCGGCGGCATGTTCTTTTGACACGCCGTGCGTCAGCGCGAAATAGGCCAGGAAAGATCCGGCCAGCAGCTTGATGGCGCCGACCACGATCCAGCCGGGGCCGGCGCAGACCATCGCCACCCACCAAGAGACTTTGCTTCGTCCGCGCTCGCGCGGCAGGAAGCGCAGGAAATCGACCTGTTCGCCGATCTGCGCCACCAGCGAGAACATCACCGACGCGGCGGTGCCGAACAGCAGCAGATCGAGATGACCGGCCGCGTTGCCGTGCTCACCGGGAAATCGGGTCCAGTCGGCGAAGGATTCACGGCTGGCATAGGCGATGGCGATGAACGGCAGCAGGTTCAACACCACCCAGACCGGCTGCGTCCACAATTGAAAGCGGCTGATCAGCGTGATGCCGTGGGTGACGAGGGGGACGATCACCACCGCCGAGATCAGATAGCCGATCGGGCGGGGGATGCCAAAACATAGCTCCAGCGCCACCGCCATGATCACCGCTTCGATGGCGAAGAAGATGAAGGTGAAGGAGGCGTAGATCAGCGAGGTGATCGTCGAACCGATATAGCCGAAGCCGGCGCCGCGGGTCAGCAGATCGATATCGATGCCGTATTTCGCAGCGTGATACGCAATCGGCAATCCGCAGCAGAAGATGATCAGGCTGACCACGAGAATGGCGGCGGTGGCGTTGGTGACGCCGTAATTGATGGTGATGGTGCCGCCGATCGCTTCCAGCGCCAGGAACGAGATGGCGCCGAGCGCGGTGTTCGCCACCCGCGCCGAAGACCAGCGGCGGGCGCTCTTCGCGGTGAAGCGGAGTGCGTAGTCTTCAAGGGTCTGGTTGGCGACCCATTGATTGTACTGGCGCCGAACGCGGTCGATACGCTGCCGCCCTGCCACACCCTGCTCCTGACCCGATCGTTTCGCTGCGGACTACGCATATCTGCGCGCTGAGAAAATCTACGTCGGCATTTTGCGGTGCAGTATACGCGATCCCACGTATCTGTGCATCGCACAACTTCAGCGATCTTTGCCTCACTAATAGGCGTTCAA
>JAPLPC010000010.1 GCA_026400425.1 Hyphomicrobiales bacterium
ATTCACCGCGCAGCCGCGCGCGGCAGCGACACCGTCCTCGACGCTGACATCGGCGCCGAGCTTGCCCTTGGCGATCAGCTTGCCGTCGGCGCCCAAGCAGATCTGGCCCGAGACGAACAGCAGGTTGCCGGTGCGTACGAAGCCCACATAGTTGGCCACCGGGCTCACCGGCTCATGAAGGGTTACACCCAGTTCCGCGAGTTTCTGTTCGACCACACCTGGCATACGAAATTCCCCAAAGCTTGACGTTAGGCCCGAACCGGACGGGCGGCGCGGGCGGCGTTTGTTTCCCCTATCAGGTCCATCCATGCAAGTGATGGCCTAAAAGGGCGGATGCCCGTTCGCATCTGGCTTCTGCCATAATCGATCGCAAATATGGCATTCCTCCGGTGGCGGAGCCGCCGACCGTATCCGGCCGCAGTTGCGGCGCAAGAGGGCGCTCCGTATTGGTATGTTTCAGAACACAGGACGATCTCATGCGCCGCACTGCTTCGACCTCGCGCTTCCAGGCTGCCTCGATGTTGCTCGGCGCCGCATTATTGATGGCGGCCGCTTCGACCTGTGCAGCGGCTCCGGGACCGACGGTGCCGTTCCTGCCGCATCAGGCGCTGTATGAGCTCAAGCTTGCCAAATCGCGAGGCAATGCCAATGTGAATGCCGCCACCGGCCGCATTCTCTACAATTTCACCGGCAGTGTTTGCGAAGGCTACGCATCGGATTTCCGTCAGGTTTCCGAACTCGGCACCGGTGAGGGCAAGACAACCCTGAGCGATCTGCGCTCGACCAGCTGGGAGGCAGGCGACGGCAAGAGCTATCGCTTCAAGATCGAAACCCAGATGAATGACAGCGCTGCCAGCAAGATCGACGGCATCGCCGAGCGTGACGGCGACCACGTCAACGTCAAACTGACGCTGCCGGAGAAGAAGAACTTCAAGCTCGATGGCGACATCGTTTTTCCGACTGAACAGATCCACCGCATCATCGCGGCGGCGAAGGAAGGCAAATCCGTGCTCGAACTCAACGTGTATGATGGCTCGGACACCGGCGAGAAAGTCTACAGCACGCTGACGGTCATCGGGCAGGCGGTGCCGGCTGATCGCAAGGTGGCCGAACCCGATCCGGCCACGGCCGACGCCAAGATGCAGGCACTGATGCGCTGGCCGGTGACGGTCAGCTATTACGACAAGTCGGCGAAATCCAATGATGGCGGCGAGCAGACGCCGGTCTATGCGATGTCATTCGAGCTGTACGAGAACGGTGTGTCGCGAGCGCTGGCGCTCGACTACAACGATTTCGTCATTGCGGGCGCGATGAGCAAGCTGATGGTGAAAGAGGCCAAGGCTTGTAAGTAGGCCGAAATCGGAGCTCTGGCCGCATCGAACCGGTATTGCGAGCGCAGGGAAGCAATCCAGAAAGCCCTGTGAGGGATTGGATTGCTGCGTCGCTGCGCTCCTCGCAATGACGTTATCTTTTACTCCGCGCGCGAAAACCGCATATTGTCGAGCAGCCGCAATCCGCCGCCTTCGCTCTTCAGCAGCTTCTTCACCGCGCTCGATGCCGCAATCTCATAGTGATCGGCATAAGCTTCGTGGTTCTTCTCGATATCGTCGAGACGATAGAGATAATTCACCATCAGGCTGGCCGACTCGCGCAGGCCCTTCGCCGACATGTCGCCGAGCCAGTCGATCCGCTCCAGCCGCGCGCCGTTGCCGAGATGGAAGCGGGCAACGGAATCGACGGGGCCGCCGCGTGCATTCTTCGCCTTCAGAAAATAATGCGCGGCAAGGCCTTCCATCACCGGCTTCAACTGCTCGCGCAGGGCGGCATCGTTGGCCCAGTTGGGGTCGTCGAGCAGGTCCACCAGAGCACGATCCTCATCCGACAGATTGAGATCGTCCGCCTTCTTGAGCCACTTCATGAAGCCGGGCACCGGCGACAACGTGACGAAATTCTCGAGCTTGGGCAATTCCCGACGCAATTCCTCGACCACCTGCTTGATCAGGAAATTGCCGAATGAAATGCCACCAAGCCCGCGCTGGCAATTCGAGAGCGAATAGAACACCGCGGTGCGCGGGC
>JAPLPC010000027.1 GCA_026400425.1 Hyphomicrobiales bacterium
CAAACTGATGGCCGTGCGGAAATCCTATCCCGTGCTGTCGCGTGGCCGCTTCGTGGTGGGGACCTACAATCCGACGCTGGATGTGAAGGACGTCGCCTGGCTTTGCCCGACTGGCGAGGAGATGAGCCAGGATCAATGGGACGACGGCAATGCGCGATGCTTCGGCATGTTGCTCGATGGACGCGCCCAGGAGTCGGGTATCATTCAGCGTGGTGAGGATTCGACGGTATTGCTCGTCTACAACGCGCATTTCGACGTGGTGAACTTCAAGCTGCCCGAAATCCCAGAAGGGCAGGACTGGGAGATCCTCATCGATACCAACGCGCCGAATGCCCGCCCGGCCCGTCACGCGTTCAATGAGACCTATGCCGTCACTGCCCGCTCGATGATCGCGTTCGGTCTCGTGCGTCCACGCGACTGATCGTAACTCCGCACCGACATCTCGAAGGAACAGTTCTCAAATCAGGCGGTTTTGCATCCACAGGAGAAAACGATGTCGGAAATCTCCGAACAACAGATCCGCGAATACGCGCACAGGCTTTGGGAAAAGGATGGCAGTCCCGAAGGTCGCGCCGAGGACTATTGGCATCGAGCCAAGGCCGAGCTCGACAGCGATGAGCAAGCGCCGGACACGCCGGCGCCGATGCCAGAATGACAAAACGCCCCGGATGCTCTCAGGGGCGTTTTGCATTCGCACTGCATTTCTGTTGAGCGCCCCTTTACGACGCGCGTATTGGCCGATGGCGGTCAGGGCGTGTGCAGGTCGCCGTCGTGCTCGTTGAAAGCCTGCTCGATCGCGAAACTGGCAAGTTCGATCGACGACGCGCCTTCGGCGGCCTCGATCAACAAATGGGTCGCCGTCCGCCAGGGCTGGGTCTTGTATTCGCAATTTGGCAGCCTGGAGATGTAGGCGCCCGCATCGCGGAGGGTCTCCAGCCGGTCACCGTTCGGAGTCTGGATGGGGTGGGAAAGACGATCAGACCAGGCCATTACTTTACATCATAAGCTTTTTTCAGACGGGGAACGGCTCAGGGCCGCACAGGTTCCGTGGCCAGGCCAGGCCAGGCCAGGCCGAGCCACCGCGATCAGGGTGAACCGCAGCTGTTGCGCCGAAATCCTGCGTCGCAGTTGTAATCCGCCCCTGACGGTCTTATTCCACGGCCATGAACAACCTCGCTGTCGCCCAAAAACCCCTGATGGCCTGGTCGGCCCAGACGCTGTTGCGCAAGCCGGCGCCATTCCTGCCCATGAGCCGCGCCGAAATGGATGAGCTCGGCTGGGATGCCTGCGACATCGTGCTGGTCACCGGCGATGCCTATGTGGATCATCCCTCCTTCGGCATGGCGATCATCGGCCGCCTGCTGGAAGCGCAGGGCTTTCGCGTCGGCATCATCTCGCAGCCGGACTGGCATTCGGCCGAGCCGTTCAAGGCGTTGGGCAGGCCGCTTGTGTTCTTCGGCGTCACCGGCGGCAACATGGATTCGATGGTCAACCGCTACACCGCGGATCGCCGCATTCGCAGCGACGATGCCTACACGCCGCATGGCGCCGGCGGCAAGCGGCCGGATCGCTGCACCGTGGTCTATGCACAGCGCTGCCGCGAGGCGTTCAAGGACGTGCCGATCGTGCTCGGCGGCATCGAGGCGTCGCTGCGACGGATCGCGCATTTTGATTACTGGTCGGAAAAAGTGCGTCGCTCGATTCTCGCCGACGCAAAAGCCGATCTGCTGCTGTACGGGAACGCCGAGCGTGCCGTCGTCGAAGTCGCGCATCGGCTGGCCGATGGCGAATCGCCGCGCGACCTCGACGATATCCGCGGCGTTGCGATGTTTCGCCGCGTGCCGGAGACCTACACCGAACTGCCAGCGGACGATATCGATTCCGCCGATGAAGCCGCAGCGCGCAAGACCGGCGACACGGTGATCCGGCTGCCGTCCTATGAACAAGTCGAGCAGGACAAGGAAGCCTATGCGCGCGCCTCGCGCGTGCTGCATCGTGAAGCCAATCCGGGCAATGCGCGTGCGCTGGTGCAGAAGCACGGCGATCGTGATCTCTGGCTCAATCCGCCGCCGATTCCGCTGACATCGGACGAGATGGATTCGGTGTACGATCTGCCTTACGCGCGCGCGCCGCATCCGTCCTATGGCGATGCCAAAATCCCCGCCTGGGACATGATCAAGTTTTCGGTCACGATCATGCGTGGCTGCTTCGGCGGCTGTACCTTCTGCTCGATCACCGCGCATGAAGGCCGTATCATCCAGAACCGCTCGGAAAAATCGATCCTGCAGGAGATCGAGCTGATTCGCGACAAGACGCCCGGCTTCACCGGCGTGATCTCCGATATCGGCGGCCCGACGGCCAACATGTATCGGATGGCGTGCAAGGATCCGAATATCGAGAAGGCGTGCCGGCTGCCGTCCTGCGTGTTTCCGGACATCTGCCCCAATCTCAACACCTCGCATGACGACCTGATTAGCCTTTATCGCAAGGTGCGCGAGACCAAGGGCGTCAAGAAGGTGATGGTCGCCTCGGGCGTGCGCTACGATCTTGCGGTGCAGAGCCCGAAATATATCGAGGAACTCGTCACCCATCACGTCGGCGGCTATCTCAAGATCGCGCCCGAACACACCGAGCGCGGGCCGCTCGACAAGATGATGAAGCCGGGCATCAGCACCTATAACCGCTTCAAGAAGATGTTCGACGCCGCCGTGCAGAAGGCCGGCAAGAAATACTTCCTGATCCCGTATTTCATCGCGGCGCATCCGGGCACGACCGACGAGGACATGATGAACCTCGCGCTGTGGCTGAAGAAGAACCGTTACCGCGCCGATCAGGTGCAGACCTTCCTGCCGTCACCAATGGCGACCGCGACGGCGATGTATCACACCGGCCTCAATCCGCTGCGCGGCATCAGGCGTGGCGCCAGTGAAAAGGTCGACGCCATCAAGGGCCTCCGGCAGCGCCGGCTGCACAAGGCTTTCTTGCGCTATCACGATCCCGACAACTGGCCTGTGATCCGGGAAGCGTTGAAAGCGATGGGGCGCGCTGATCTGATCGGCACGCGGCCTGAGCAACTGGTTCCTGCCTATCAGCCTGCCGGAACCGGTAAAGCTGCGGGGACTCAGCGGCCCGTTCGCGGTGGAAGCGCGAAAATGGGGCGTTTCACAACCAAGGGCATACCAATCCGGAAGTGAGCCGGAACTACGAGTTGAACTGGTTCCCTTTGAATAGCTGATCCTCGCATGCAGCGAGTTCCGGTGTTCCGCGTTGGTTCAGCATGACTGAACGCATCGCAGCGGAATTCACAGATTTGGCTCGTATCGCTCTCCGCAAGGCGCGCGGGTTGCCGCCCGGGCCCGAGCGCAATGAGTTGCGCCAGATCGCACTCGCTTTGAAAACACTGGCAGAAAACAAGACTTGGCTCGCAGGCCAGCCTCGGGAGGTGGGCCGCGGTCAGTCCGATTGATTTGTCGTGACCGTCATCAAACATTCCGGACACAGCCGGCGATCCGAGTCCTGCACCGGGATCAATCGACGACGCGAGCCGTGCCAGCCGCAATCGCAGTGAGAGGCGAGC
>JAPLPC010000194.1 GCA_026400425.1 Hyphomicrobiales bacterium
CTGATGTGGCGCGACGATCTCGACACGGCTTTCCGCCACCTCGATCTTTACGATCGCTTCGGCTGCCCGGGCGGTCACGTCCAGGCGACATTCCGCTGCCTCGTGAAGTTCGGCCCGGCCATCGATCCGAAGGTCGCGGACAGCCTGAACCGCCATGTGCATGCGTGCTGGATCAATCCGAACGCCACGCCGCAACCGGCAGCGCTCAACCAGCCTGCGACGCCTGCACCAGCGACTCCCGCTGCACCGGCAGCACAGCCTGAAGCGAAGCCCGACGCCAAACCCGCCGACGCTCCAAAGTGAGGTAAGGTAACGGCGCCGGCGCACGGTGGCCAATGCCGTTACGCCTTTCGCTCTCGAAGTCACTGCCGCCCTGAAAACGCCATGGCGGCAGTTGAGTTGATGTTATCCGCGCAGATACCTCTGCGCGTCGCCACTGGCCGGACCTCGGGGACAGGTCCGCTCCCCGGCCTGCTCCGCCCCGCTATGGTTTGGACGCGATGCGCGCTGTCGTCGCCGTAATACTTCTGGTCACCGCCGTTCATGCCGGCCTCTGGGGCCTTCTCCGCGAAAAGCAGGATGCGCCTGATTTCAAGGGCACGATTCCGAGCATGTCCTACGCGCCGTTCGAAGGCACGGGGCATCCGGACGTCGATAACATCCCGACAGTCGAAAAAGTACGGGCCGACCTCAAGAAACTCGCCACCATGACCCGGGCGATCCGTCTCTATTCGTCCACCGGCGGCGTCGAGATCGTACCCGCAATCGCCAACGAATTCGGGCTCAAGGTCACGCTCGGCGTCTGGATCGACAAGAATGCCGATCGTAACGAGCGCGAAATCGCGGCCGCCGTCGATCTCGCCAAGAAGAACTCGAACGTCATCGGCGTCGTGGTCGGCAACGAAACCCTGTATCGCGACGAACTCAAGATCAACGACCTCATCGACTATATCCGCAAGGTGAAGCGCCAGGTCAGCGTCCCCGTCACTACCGGCGAAATCTGGAACATCTGGCGCGATAATCCGCAGTTGGCATCATCTGTCGACTTCATCGCCGCTCATATCCTGCCGTATTGGGAGAACTTCGAAGATACCCAGGCCGTGGATCAGGCCGTCTATATCTACGGGCTGCTTCGCGAGACCTTCCCCGGCAAGCGTATCGTCGTTGCCGAATTCGGCTGGCCGAGCCAGGGCTACAATCTGCGACGCGCCGAGCCCGGTCCATTCAAGCAGGCTGTGGTAATCCGAAACTTCGTCACCCGCGCCGAAGCCATCGGCATGGACTACAACATCGTCGAAGCCATCGATCAGCCCTGGAAGTTCTTCGAAGGCGGCGTCGGACCGTATTGGGGCATGCTGGACGCCAACCGCGAGCCAAAATTCTCATGGACCGGCCCGGTCGAGAATCCGCACTACTGGAAGAACGCGGGATTAGCGCTGCTGGTCGGCATCCTGTTGTCGCTGCCGATACTGCAGATCCTTGCTCCGACCGCGATGCAGGCCCTCGTTCTGTCGATCGCGGCCAATGCCGTCGGCGCCTGGGCGGCGACGATATTCGCCTACCAGCAAACGCATTATTTCGTCTGGGGCTCGGCCTTCGCCCTCACCCTCGGCGGCATCCTTCTGATTCCCCTGATCCTGATCGCGCTGGCGCGGGTCGATGAAATAGCGGCCATCGCCTTCGGCCAGAAACCACTTCGCCTGCTCACGCCGGAGCGCAGCGCTGCGCTGCTCGAGGCAGCGAACGCCGAGAAGAAATATCCGAAAGTGTCGATCCATATTCCGGCCTATCGCGAACAGCCGGAGATGCTGAAGCTGACGCTGGATGCCGTCGCGGCGCTGGACTACCCGAATTTCGAATGCGTGGTGATCATCAACAATACGCCCGACCCCGCCTACTGGCAGCCGATCCAGGATCACTGCCGTATGCTCGGCGAGCGTTTCATCTTCATCAATGCCGAGAAAGTGGAAGGCTTCAAGGCCGGCGCGCTACGCATCGCCATGGATCGCACCGCAGCCGATGCCGAAGTGATCGGCATCATCGATGCCGACTACGTTGTCGAACCGAATTGGCTGAAGGCGCTGGTCCCGGCCTTCAACGATCCGCGCGTCGGTCTGGTGCAGGCGCCGCAGGATCACCGCGACCAAGACACGTCGCTGATGCACTACATCATGAACGGCGAATATGCCGGCTTCTTCGACATCGGCATGGTCCAGCGCAACGAGGCCAATGCCATCATCGTCCATGGCACCATGTGTCTCATTCGCCGCGAGGCGATGGACATGGCGGGCGGCTGGGCCGGCGACACCATCTGCGAAGATTCGGATCTCGGCCTCGCGATCATGCAGCATGGCTGGCTGACGCATTACACCAGCGAGCGTTACGGCTACGGCGTGCTGCCGGACACCTATGAAGCCTTCAGAAAGCAACGCCATCGCTGGGCCTATGGCGGCTTTCAGATCATCAAAAAGCACTGGCGCCGCTTCCTGCCGGGTGCGAGCCGCATGACCCAGGACCAGAAGCGCGAATTCGGCATCGGCTGGCTGAACTGGCTCGGCGCCGAAAGTCTCGGCGTGGTGGTCGCCATCCTCAACATCATCTGGGTGCCGATCATCGCCTTCGCCGGCATCGCCATTCCCGACAAGATCCTGACGCTGCCGATCATCGCGTCGTTCGTAATATCGCTGGCGCACTTCCTGATCCTCTATCGCCTGCGCGTGAAGATCGGGGTCTGGCAGATGCTTGGCGCCATGATCGCCGCCATGTCGGTGCAATGGACCGTATCGCGCGCCGTGGCCGACGGCCTGATCAAGGACCACCTGCCTTTCACCGTCACCTCGAAGGGCGGCAAATCGCGCAACTCCATCGAGTTCCAGGCGTTCTGGGAAGCTGTGATCGGCGTGCTGCTGTGGATCAGCGCCGGCGTGCTGATCTTCGCCAACAACGACAAACAGGTCACCGAGATTTATATCTTCGCCGGCGTGCTGGTGCTGCAGAGTCTGCCGTTCCTGTCCGCCGTTGCGATCGCGATTCTGGAAAACTCGCGTGCCAACCAGTTCGGCTGGTGGAAGAACACCACGATTCGCACTGCCGAGCTGATCGGCCTGCGTCCGGTGCAGATGCCGCAGCTCGATGTCGTCCGGTCCGATCCACAGCACGAAACGCGGTGAGACGCGGCCAACCCGACTGTTCATGTCCATAACCGGCAGGCTTGCCCTTGACCCCGGCGAGCCCGCCTTTTACACAGCCGGTCAACGCGATACGCTGCATTGCAGTCCATATCGCGCACCGCGGCCCACCGGCATCCGCACCCCATCGGGGCTCGGCGTCTTCGGGCAACTCAAATGTCAGCGGTATCATCGGGCGGGTAGCTCAGCGGTAGAGCATTCGACTTTTAATCGACTGGTCATGGGTTCGATCCCCATCCCGCCCACCACTTAACTATCCCAACGAGAGCCGCTGGTAGCGGATCGCCCGTCCAGACAGGCAGCGGCACTTCGTCGCCAACGCTGTCGCGGAGAGCTAAGCGCTTGGTGCTCCACTAGACTCTTTCTTAGAATACTTCTAATTACGGCTACCATGACGTGGAAGCCGAAAAAAACAGCCGCAGAGCTCGAGAAAATTTTTCGCGAGACGTCTCAAAGCGCCGGTCCATGGCCAGCGAACATGAAATTGATCGTCTATCCGCTGGATGACAGCTGGCGGATCATCGTGAGCTATTCCGATGCGGCGCAGGCGACGTTTCGCGACCGCCTCATGGAGCTCAGCGTTCACCTGCGTGAGCTCTATGACCTTGCCGACGATCCAGCGAGCCCCTGGAACTAGCTGGCCAACCCGGCTCTATCGCGGCCGGAATTTTGGGCGCGCGCTCCGCCCGTAAACGATCAGTACGGCGCCGACGATGCCCGCTGCGAGGCTCGTGTGGCCGCTGTACATGACGAGCGCCAGTCCCCAACCATGCCACGCGACCAGAACTGCCAGCGCGCCAAGCAGCGCGGCACCGCCCGCCAGGCGGAAGCCCAGCGTGACGGCAGAGCCGAGGCTGCCGCCGAACAGGTCGCGCTGCTGTCGGCGCGACGCGCAGGCCAATGCAGCGAACCCGGCGAGGCTGAACATCAATGCGACGACGTGGCTCATTCCGCCGCCCCGCCGGATGCGATGGCTGCCGCACCCGGCCGATCCGCGCGCCGCTTGATTGGTGCGGCGAGGTGATGCCGCGCGGTGCGTCGAGCCAGTACCAGGTGCAGAGCGGCGAATGCCCAGCACATCAGATCGATGCCGGCGAACACCCAGTCGCCTTGCGCCACACTGTGCCAGAACGGGCGCTGCGTGGTGGCGGCATTGAGCACCGGCAGCAGGAACAGCAGCACAGAAGCAGCCCCCAATTGCTCGACCCATGCCGCCCTGACGGGGCGCAGCAGGGCATGCCCAAGCGCCAACGCCCAGACGATGAAGAACAGATCGACTTCCCAATTCGCGCGGCCGGCCAGTGTCGTCGGCAGCAGACGATTGCCCCACAGAAATGCCGTCATGGCGATCGACAGACCGGCGATGCCGGCGATGTTGAGCCGCTCGACGAGGCGGAAGCCGATATGCGGCCGCGCGGGATCGCTCAATTTCTGCCGTCGCTTCACCGTCCACATCACGAGGCCGGTGCCCACCATGGCCGTGCCTGCCAGGCTGACGAGAAAGTAGAGCCAGCGCGTGAAGCCGTCGCCGAACCGACCGAGATGCAGCGCATAGAGCACGCCGCGCGTTTCGGCTGCACCTCCCACCTCATCGCGAGCCGAGAGCAGCCGTCCCGTCGTGCCCTCGAATTCCATGTATTGCGGGCTCATGGACAGACGGCCAGAATCGCCGCGGGTCACGGTCACGCGTGCTGCGGCGTCGCCGGAATGCGTGACGTTGACGCGACCGACATTGTCATGCCCCCAGCGCTGCTGTGCCTCGCGCACCATCTCGGTGATGGATGCCATAGGCACCTTCTGCCCGGACGGTTTGCCCGGCTGGGTAAACGCACTGAGTTCGGCCTGCAGTTGCTGGCGCTCCGCCGGCGACTTGATCGCCACCTGCCCGCCCCAAGGCATGTACATCGCCATCAGGGTAACGAGGCCGGTATAGGTGATCATGGCGTGGAACGGCAGCCCGAACACCGACAGCATGTTGTGGGCATCGAGCCACGAACGCTGTCCCTTGCCCCAGCGGAACGTGAAGAAATCGACGAAGATCTTCTTGTGCGTGATCACGCCGCTGATGATCGCGACCAGCATAAACATCGCGGCGATGCCGGCCAGCCACCTGCCCCACGGCACCGGCATGTAGTGGAACTGGAAATGAAAGCGATAGAAGAAATCGCCGCCCAGGGTATCGCGCGCAGCGACGCGCTCGCCGGTGGCGGGATCGAAATGGCCCTCGGCAAAACCGCGCTGGCCGGGCTCGCGTGACGCCGTGCGCCAGAATGCGTAGGCGCTGTTGTTGCGATCGTCAGGCAGACGAACGCTCCATTGCGAGGTACCCGGCGCGACCTTGTCGAATGCGGTCGCAATCCGTTGCGCCACCACGGCGGCGTCCGGGCGTTCGGTCAGCCGCGCCAGTTCAGGCCGCGCCCATTGCGAGAGTTCATCCTTGAAATAGGAGACCGTGCCGGTGAGGAACATCGCATAGAGCACCCAGCCGAGCAGCAGACCGACCCAGGTGTGCAGCTCCGACATGCTTTGCCGGATGCCGCGGCCGGCGCTCTGTTGCTCGCTCTTGGTCGTCATGCAGCTGACCTCGTCACGACACCGACCACGCCGCCAGTGCGAGCGGCAAGGCGACGACGATCAGACCTGTCCATGCCTTCGGCGCGCTACGCACCGCGAACACCCAGATCACCGCACCGGCATAAACGAGGAAGCTCGCGAGCTGGCCGGCGATCACCGCCTGAACTTTGCTCATCGGCGATGCCAGCACGGCGACGGTGCTGAGCGCCGCCAGCGCATAGCCGCCGAACAGCGCAGCGCCGATGCGCGAGATCAGCGGGCCGGTCGCGAGGAACCGATGAACGACGACGTTCATTTGGCCGGCGACGGCGCCGCCGCTGGCCCCGCAGGAAGCGGTGCGAGGCCGTCGGCGTTCACATAGGTCACCGTGGTGGCGTAGCTGACGGCGTCATACTTTTCGGGACCGCTCGCCCCCGGCCGTTCGCCCGCCGTGCGATCGTTGAAACTGACTTCGGCCACATAGGTGCCCTTCCAGGGCATGTCGAACTTGACGAGACCCTGCTCATCGGTGTGCGCTTCCTTGGACCAACCGGACTGCGTGACCAGGGTGACCTTGGTCTTGGCTTTGGGCTGATCCTTGAAGGTGAGCTTGAACCGTCCGTCCTGACCGGTTGGCACCAGATCCAGCACGAGCTTGGGCTGCTGCGCGGCAAAGCCGGTGATCAAGCGCGCCGCTGGATAGTACCAGCCGGTGGTCTGCTTATCCTGCTGCTTGGTCGTATACAGCGGATAGCTCGCATCTTCGGCCACGATGCTGTCGCCCGCCGCAGCCTTGAAAGGCAAGGTGAAGCCAGTAGCCGTCTTCGTCGCGCCCGACTTCTGCTCGCCCTTGGCGGCCACCAGCGTGCCGGTCACCTTGACGAACTTGTCGAGCAGCCCAGGCGACGCTTCGCGCAGATTCTCGCCGAATTCGCCGAAGCGCACCACGGCATCCTGTCCATCGGTCTGCTCGATCCAGATCTGGTGTGCTTGCGCGGAGGTGACGGCGCCTGACATGGCGACAATGGCGAGCAAAAGCTTCTTCATGACCAACCTCGATTGAGCCTTATGAACATTCGATCCGGCGCGTGCGACATCCCACCTGGACGTCACACGCGCCGGACGGTCTCGTGTCCCGTCGCGCTGCGCGCGTCAGAAATCGAACGCCGCCGACACGATGTAGGTGCGCGGATTGCC
Organism: Hyphomicrobiales bacterium; assembly: GCA_026400425.1. Classification (GTDB taxonomy): domain Bacteria; phylum Pseudomonadota; class Alphaproteobacteria; order Rhizobiales; family Xanthobacteraceae; genus Tardiphaga. Next base: position 6,939 of record JAPLPC010000194.1, read on the forward strand.
GACGGTCGCGTAGGTGCCAGTGGTCAGCCAGTAATTCTCACCGCCAACGTTCTCAATATTGGCGCGGATGGTGACTGGCTTGCCCGTCAACGCCGTTGTGACGTACCGCGCACCAATATCCACACGAGTCCAGTCCGGGAACTTGAGAAGATTGGCATTGGTCAAATAGACGCTCGACGTATAGATGACGCGTCCGTTGACCGAGAGCCCGGCAATTCCCGGCACATCCCAATCCAAGCCCGCAGAAAATGTCTTGTCCGGCACGCCAGCGGCGTCGTTGCCGCGCTGGGTCGGATCGGCGGGATTCGTCAGTTCTGGACGAATGAAGGTTGCGCTCGCCATGCCGCGCAGGCCGGGAAGCAATAAACCATAGGCGTTCAATTCAACGCCGCGATTGCGCTGCTGGCCATCATAAGCAAGTGAGCCATCCCGGCCGCCGGCAGTCCGTACCGTGTTGGGCCGCATGATCTGGAACACCGCGGCGGTGGTGGTAATGACCCCCCAGTCAACCTTCACTCCGGCTTCCTGCTGCTTCGATTTAAACGGTGCAAGGACAGATCCGACGTTATCGTAGCCGCCTGGCACGACCTGGCCGCGGCTTAGTCCCTCAGCATAGTTCGCATAGAGTGAAACGTTCTGCAGGGGCTTGATCACCACGCCGGCCAGCGGTGAGGTCGCATCCGCGTCATAAGTCGCGTTCAACGCACCGATGCTGGGTCCGGTGGTAAAGAATGTATCCTGCTTTACCGTCTGGTGACGAGCGCCGATCGTCACATATGCAAGATCGTAGAAGGACATCGTGTCCGAGATAGCAACGCTCGTATTGGTCAAATCGCTGGCATGAAGCGGGGTGATGCGCGAACGAGCGATCAGAGGCAGTGGGGATGGGTTGTAAATATTAGAGGGAACGGTAATTCCGCTCTGCGTGAACGAGTTGCCGTTTTCCTGGAAGAAGCCCGTATAGGCCAAGTTGACCTTGTGAACGATGAAGCCGGTGTTGAACTGCGACCGCAACCCCACATTTCCGCTGACTGTCTTGCTGTAAGAATCGTAATAATTGTTGGTCACATTGAAATTGCCAAGCGCATTCACAGCCGTTGTCGACTGTGGAAAAGTCTGCTCGTTTGTCCCTTCGCGATAACCTACTCCGGCGTAGGCCGTCAGCCAATCGGTCACGTCATACTCAATGCCTGTTGCGATGGTGTTGTCGCGCTGCTTGAGCATTGTGCCCGGATACCAATTGCTGCGCGCATCGGGGGCAGTCGGAATCGAGGTCGTATTGGCTAGGAGGCTGATCTGCGGACGGAAGTTGGTGGTGTCGTCGTTCTGCGAGATGGCATCGAGCGTCCAGCGCAAGCGCTCACCGCGATAGTCGAGCGATAAAGCGCCGAGTCCGGCTCGCCAGTTGCCGCCGTCAATCGAAGCTTCGCCGTTGCGACCGACACCGTTGAACCGAACGCCCCATTCATTGTTGGAGCCGAAGCGGCGGCTGGTGTCGAGTTGAAGGCCATAGTTGCCTGCACTCATGAAGACCGGGGTCAAACGCGTAAATGGTATCTCACCTGCACGCTTGCTTAGAATATTGATTCCGCCGCCAACGCTGCCACCTGGAGCGATGCCATTGATCAGGGCACCCGGCCCCTTTAGCAGCTCAATTCGCTCGATGATCTGGGCAGGTACACGGTTGGAAGACACCAAGCCATAGAGGCCGTTAAAGCCAACGTCTCCCGAGGGAACGGCAAAGCCGCGTATTGAAAATGTATCATCGAACCCATTACCGCCCGTAGTCAGTCGGACCGACGCATCGTTGATCAAAGTGTCCGCAGCCGTTCGGGCTTGCTGATCCTCGATCAATTGAGACGTATAGTTGACCGTGCTGAACGGCGAATTCATCACGCTGGTGCTGCCGAGCAGCCCGAGCGTGCCGCCGGTGGCGACCTGACCGCCGGCATAGGCCGGCGC
>JAPLPC010000140.1 GCA_026400425.1 Hyphomicrobiales bacterium
CCGGTGCGCGCACCACCACAGAAGCCCAGGTGCAGGAACTGATGCAGAAGACGCTCGACGGCTACGGCGCCGGCGTGCTGGTGCAGCAGGTGCAGCTGCAGAAAGTCGATCCGCCGTCGCAGGTCATCGACGCCTTCCGCGACGTCCAGGCGGCGCAGGCCGACGCCCAGCGTCTGCAGAACGAAGCGCAGACCTATACCAACCGCATCGTCCCCGATGCGCGCGGTCGTGCTGCGCAGATCCTGCAGGTCGCCGAAGGTTATCGCGAACAGGCGATCGCCGAAGCCAAGGGTCAGAGCGCACGCTTCCTCAAGGTCTATGAAGAGTACAAGAAGGCGCCGGACGTCACCCGTCAGCGGCTCTACCTCGAAACCATGGAGAAGATCCTGCATGGCGCCGAGAAGCTGATCAGCGATCCAGGCTCGGGCGCAAACGCCTCGCAGGGCGTCGTGCCTTATCTTCCCTTGAATGAACTGACGCCGCGACGTCAGCCACCGGCGACATCTGGTCAGCCTCAGCAGAATGGGGGCAATCGATGAAAACCGGTATCTCAGGTATCGTCGCACTGATCGTGGTGTTGGTGCTGGTCGTTCTCGGTTTTGGTTCGCTGTATACCGTGCGGCAGACCGAACAGGCACTCGTGGTTCGCCTCGGCGAACCCGTGCGCGTGGTCACCGAACCCGGCCTGAACTTCAAGGTGCCGTTCATCGACAGCGTCATCTCGATCGACAAGCGGATTCTCGATCTCGAAAATCCCGCCCAGGAACTGATCGCCAACGATCAGCGCCGCCTCGTGGTGGATGCGTTCGCGCGTTACAAGATCAAGAACGCGCTGCGCTTCTATCAGAGCATCGGTTCGATCCAGGCCGCAAACATCCAGCTCACGACGCTGCTGAACGCGGCCATGCGCCGTGTGCTCGGCGAGGTCACTTTCATCCAGATCGTTCGCGACGACCGTGAAGGGCTGATGAACAAGATTCGTGACCAGCTCGACAAGGAAGCCGATGGCTATGGCATCTCGGTGGTGGATGTCCGTATCCGTCGCGCCGATCTGCCCGACGCCAACAGCCAGGCGGTCTATCAGCGCATGCAGACGGAACGTCAGCGTGAAGCGGCCGAGTTCCGGGCGCAGGGCGGCCAGAAGGCTCAGGAAATCCGTTCCAAGGCGGATCGTGAGGCGACGGTCATCATCGCCGATGCCAACTCGACGGCCGAACAGACCCGCGGCGCCGGTGACGGCGAGCGTAACCGTCTGTTCGCCGAAGCCTATGGTCAGGATGCGGAGTTCTTCGCGTTCTATCGGTCGATGACGGCTTACGAGAACGGTTTGAAGCAGGGCGATACCCGTTACCTGCTGCGGCCGGATTCGGAGTTCTTCCGTTTCTTCGCCAATCCGTCGGGCAGGCCTGCTGCGGCGAGACCGTAACCACGCGCGACGTTTTTGGTTCGTCCGTTTTGCGTTCGCGACAAGACTGATCTAAGGATGAGGCGCATCGTCACACGGTGCGCCTCATTTGTTTTTCAGAAGACTGCGCCAAGAAACTTCAAGGGTGCGAAAGTTCGGGAGTTAATCCGGTGGGGTCCATAGCGTTGACCGACTTCCTCATCGGCCTGGGGATCCTGCTCGTGTTCGAGGGCATTCTATTCCTTGGTTTTCCCGGCTGGATGCGCCGCGCCATGAAGAGCGCGCTGGCCTCGCCCGACAGCGTGTTGCGGCTCGCCGGCATCATCTCGGCGGTCGGGGGCCTGTTGCTGATCTTTTTCGTCAGGCGCTAGGCCTGCCGTCTGCTGCCTGACCGAAAGCGCAGTGGGATCAAGATGATCGCGATCGGCATATCCGTATTCCGCCGCAATCTCAGGCTTAGATGCGGCGGTCGAGGTTATTTCCGGATCGAGCCGAGGCTTGCCCAATTGCGTATTTCGGGCGCACTCTGCACGCCGATCACCGACTTCCGTCAGGAGACGTTACTGCAATGTCCATCGCGACCGCCGCCCCAACGTCCCTGCGCCTTGTGCGCGAATTCGCTCTGCGCTCGCTGATCGCAGCGGTCGCAGCCGGCGCGCTGATCGGCGCTTCGGTGCCGGCGACTGCGCGCGGGCCGGATGGCATTGCCGATGTCGCCGAAAAGGTGATCGATTCTGTCGTCAACATCTCGACCAGTTCGACGGTGGAAGCCAAGAACGGCGGCGAGGGCAACAATCGGGGAGCGATGCCGCAACTGCCGCCGGGCTCCCAGTTCGAGGAGTTCTTCGAGGACTTTTTTAAGAACCGCGGTGGTCGCGGCGGCGGCGAGAAGGGCAGCGGCATGCAGCCGCGCAAGACCAATTCGCTCGGCTCCGGTTTTATCATCGATGCGTCCGGCCTTGCGGTCACCAACAATCACGTCATCGATGGTGCCGACGAAATCAACGTCATCATGAATGACGGCACCAAGATCAAGGCGGAACTGGTCGGCGTCGACAAGAAGACCGACCTTGCGCTGCTGAAGTTCACGCCGGTCAAGCCGGTCGTGGCCGTCAAATTCGGCGACAGCGACAGGCTGCGCCTCGGCGAGTGGGTCATCGCCATCGGCAATCCATTCTCGCTCGGCGGCAGTGTCACGGCCGGCATCGTTTCGGCGCGCAACCGCGACATCAACAACGGCCCCTATGACAGCTAAATCCAGACCGACGCATCGATCAATCGCGGCAATTCCGGCGGTCCGCTGTTCAATCTCGATGGCGAAGTGGTCGGCGTCAACACGCTGATCATCTCGCCCACCGGCGGCTCCATCGGACTCGGCTTCGCCGTGCCGTCGAAGACGGTGTCGAGTGTCATCGACCAGTTGCGCGAATTCAAGGAAGTCCGCCGCGGCTGGCTCGGCGTCCGCATCCAGCCGGTCACCGACGAGATCGCCGAGAGTCTCAATATCAAGCCCGCCCGTGGCGCGCTGATCGCCGGCATCGACGGCAAGGGTCCGGCCAAGCCGGCCGGGTTGGAAACCGGCGACGTGGTCGTGAAATTCGATGGCAAGGACGTCAAGGAGCCGAAGGATCTGTCGCGCGCCGTCGCCGCCAGTCCGGTCGGCAAGGCCGTCGATGTGATCATCATCCGCAAGGGCAAAGAGGAAACCAAGAAGGTGACGCTTGGCCGTCTCGAGGATGACAAGCCGGTGCAAGCTTCGCTGAAGGCCGCGCCGGAAGCCGAGAAGCCGGCCACGCAAAAGGCGCTCGGCCTGGATCTGACCGGCCTCAGCAAGGAGCTGCGGGCCAAGTACAA
>JAPLPC010000139.1 GCA_026400425.1 Hyphomicrobiales bacterium
CACGACCTGACGCCCTCGGTGCAGGTGCTGCTGACCAAGCTGGTGCGGCTTCTGATGATGGTGGTCGCCGTCGCCATGGTGATGGGCGCGGTCGGCATCAATCTGGCGGCCCTCGCGGTGTTCTCCGGCGCAATCGGCGTCGGCATCGGTTTTGGCCTGCAGAAAATCGTGGCCAATTTCATCAGCGGCATGATCCTTTTGGCCGACAAATCGGTGAAGCCGGGCGACCTCGTCACCATCGGAGATAGCTCCGGCCGCATCAGCGCGATGAATACCCGCTACATCTCGGTAGCTGCCGGCGACGGCCGCGAATTCCTGATCCCGAACGAAGACCTCATTACCAAGAAGGTGGTGAACTGGACCTATACCGATAAGGACACTTTGGTGAAGGTGAGCTTCGGCACCAATTACGACGCAGATCCACGTCTGGTCTGCAAGCTGGCTATCGATTGCGCGAGCGCCTCGCCGCGCGCCTCAAATGCGAAGCCGCCGAGCTGCCTGCTCGGCGAGTTCGCCGAGACCGGGATGCGGTTTTCGCTGACCTTCTGGATCGATTCACCCGATGGCATGGACGCGGTCAAGAGTGACGTGATGCTGGCCTTGTGGGACGCGTTCAAGCGCGAGGGCATCCGCGTCCCTTATCCGGTGCGCGAGATCAAGATCCGCGGCGGGGCACTGCCGGTGGAAACCATCGCCGAAGTCGCCTCCGAGCCGGAATAGGCAATGAAGCTCCCGCAGGGTCTGGTGCCGGCGACATTGATCCGTCGCTACAAGCGCTTTCTCGCCGACGTCGAACTGGCCGATGGCCGCCTGATCACGGCGCATGTGGCTAATCCCGGCGCCATGACCGGACTGCAAGCCCCAGGCGCGCGGGTCTGGCTGTCGCTGTCGTCCAGCAAGACGCGAAAGCTGCCCTATTCCTGGGAGTTGGTGGAGGCGGATTTCGGATCCGGTCTGGAATTGGTCGGCGTCAACACCATCCACCCCAATGCAATCGTGGCCGAGGCGCTGGCGGAGGGCACCATCGCGGAGTTGACCGGCTATGCCAGCGTTCGACGCGAGGTGAAATATGGCGCCGGCTCCCGGGTGGACTTCCTGCTGGAGCATCCCGACCGGGCGCCTTGTTATCTCGAGGTCAAGAACGTCCACATGATGCGCCGCACGGGCCTGGCCGAATTCCCGGATTCGGTGACCGCCCGCGGCGCCCGCCATCTCAGAGAGCTCGCAGCCATGGTCGCAGGTGGCGCCCGCGCGGTGCTGCTGTTCGTGGTCCAGATCGGTTCGAGTGAGCGGGTCGCCGTGGCCCGCGATATCGATCCGGCCTATGGCCGCGCTTTCGACCTGGCCCGGGCGGCGGGCGTCGAGGTGCTGGCCCACACCTGCAGGATCGACCATGACGGCATCATGCTGTCGGAAAAAGTACCCTTGGATCCGTAGTGTCGTCCGGAACCCGCTTCAGCTTAGGCTTGCACTGACCGCCCCGATCATTAGATTGGGCGTCATCATCCCATTGTCACAGCA
>JAPLPC010000464.1:0-902 GCA_026400425.1 Hyphomicrobiales bacterium
CGCGCAGATCGCGCGGCACGATCCAGACGTCATTGCCGGTGCCGATGATCAGCGTGTCGATGCCGGCATGGCCTTCGAACACGCGGCGCAGCGCGTGTCGATCGATCTCGGCAGGCTTGGTCACCGGCCAGGCCCACACCGCATCGGGCAGGCACAGCAGCGAGCCCTGATGCGACATGGTGTCGAAGATGAAGCCGCCTTTGCCGTAGGCTTCGATCTCAGCGGCGCGCGGCAGATGCGGCTGCTCGGGATCGACCGGCATCAGGCCTTCGCCGACGCAGTTTTTGCCGACTTGCCGGTGCTCACCGGCGCATCGCGGTTTTCGCCCACGCCAAGATAGATCAGCATCGGTGCGGCGATGAAGATCGACGTATAGGTGCCGACCAGCACGACGCCGAACATCATCACGGCAGAGAACGAATGGATGGCCGGGCCGCCGAACAGATACAGCGCGAGCAACGCCAGCGTCACCGTGACGTGGGTGATGATCGAGCGCGACAGGGTCGAATTGATCGACTCGTTGAGCAGCTCCGGCATCGGCATCTTCTTGTAGCGGCGCAGGATTTCGCGGATACGGTCGTAGATGACCACGGTGTCGTTCAGGGAATAGCCGAGAATGGTCAGCAGCGCCGCGATGCTGGTGAGATCGAAATCGATCTGGGTGATCGACATGAATCCGATCGTCAGCACGATATCGTGGATGTTGGCGATCATGGCGCCGAGGGCGAACTGCCATTCGAATCGGAACCAGAGATAGATCAGGATGCCGAAGATCGCGAGGATGAGGCCGAGCATGCCGTAAGCGAGCAACTCGCCGGACACGCGTGGGCCGACCACTTCGACGCGGCGAAATTCGACACTATCGCCGAGCGTGGCGCGCACCTTCTGCACCGCGACCTGCT
>JAPLPC010000464.1:960-3171 GCA_026400425.1 Hyphomicrobiales bacterium
CAAACGGATCAGCACGTCGGCGGGGCCGCCGAACTGCTGCAATTGCACGTCGCCGAGTTCGAGCGCGGACAGTTTGGTGCGCATGCCGCCGATATCGGCGGTGCCGGACTTGTCCTGCACCTCCATCAGCGTGCCGCCCTTGAAGTCGATGCCGAAATTCAGGCCGTGCGTAAAGAACAGCGTGATCGCCGCAATCGTCAGCAATGCCGACGCAGGAAAACTGATGCGCCGAAACTGGGTGAAGTCGAACTTGGTATCGTCGGGCACGATACGGATCGACGGCAACAGATCGAAGATGGTCACGATCGACAAAATGACGACCAGTGCACCCAGACCCGCGAGAACCATTTGTGTCGTAGTCAAAATCTGCTCCGTCCGCTCAGATCGGCACGCGCTGCGGCCGCTTCCACCTGACCCAGGTGGCAACGATCAGGCGGGTTACCGTGAAGGCGGTGAATACCGTCGTGAGAATGCCGATACCGAACGTCACGGCGAAGCCGCGGACCGGGCCGGTGCCGATATAGAACAGCACAGCGGCGGCGATGAATGTGGTGATGTTGGAATCCAGAATGGTCGCAAGCGCGCGCTTGAAGCCGGCGTCGATCGCGGCGATCGCCGTGCGGCCGCCGCGCAGCTCTTCGCGGATACGCTCGTAGATCAGCACGTTCGAGTCCACCGCGATACCGACGGTCAGCACGATCCCGGCGATGCCGGGCAGCGTGAGGGTGGCATTGAGCAGCGACAGGATGCCGAAGATCATGGCGACGTTGATGGCCACCGCGATGTTGGCGAACAGGCCGAACAGGCGATAGGTCAGCAGCATGAACACGATGACGAGGATCGAGCCGATATAGGCGGCGAGTTCACCCTTGGCGATCGAGTCCTGGCCGAGGCCCGGACCGACGGTGCGCTCTTCGATGATCGACAGTGGCGCCGGCAGCGCGCCGGCACGCAGCAAGATGGCGAGATCGTTGGCGCCCTGCACCGTGAACGAGCCCGAGATCTGGCCGGAGCCGCCGGTGATCGGTTCGCGGATGACCGGCGCCGAGACGACCTCGTTGTCGAGCACGATGGCGAAAGGCAGGCCGACATTCTTGGTCGTCGCTTCCGCGAACTTGCGGGCACCAGCGGTATTGAAGCGGAACGAGACGATCGGCTCGTTGGTACGCTGGTCGAAACCCGGCTGCGCGTCGGTGAGATCGCCGCCGGTGACCAACACTTCCTTCTTCACCAGATAGGGCGTCTTCGGTGAGGTGGAGCTCATCAACAGATCGGAATCCGCGGGCACCCTGCCCTGCGCCTGCTCGGCCGGGATAGAGGTATCGACCATGCGGAAGTCGAGCTTCGCAGTCTTGCCGAGCAATTCCTTCAGGCGCGACGGATCCTGCAGGCCCGGCACCTGCACCAGCACGCGGTCGAGGCCCTGACGCTGGATCAGCGGCTCGACGGTGCCGAGTTCGTTGATACGGCGCTCGATGATCTGCAGCGACTGATCGACCGACTGGCGCATGCGATCATTGATCGCGGCCTGCGGCACCGACATGCGGATCAAACCGCCGCCGGCATCGGAAACATCGAGGCTGCGCGCGCCGCTCTGGCCCATGATGCCGCCGAGCGGCTGCGACAGTTCACGCAACTTGGGCAACGCAATCGCAACGTCGGTGTCTTTGGTGATTTTGACTTCGACGGTGTCGCCGCGAACATTCAGCCCGGTATATTGAATGCGGGGCGTGATGTCGCGCAGCGTGCGGCGAACGTCGTCGCGGACCTGGTCGAGCTTGTCCTTCTTGACCGCATTGGCATCGACTTCGAGCAGGATATGCGATCCGCCCTGCAGATCGAGACCCAGCACCAGATGGCGCTGCGCCCATTTCGGCCAAGTCTTCACAGTGGCTTCGGGAAAGAAGTTCGGCACAGCGAACAGGCAGACGACGAGCGCCGAAAGGATGATGCCCAGCGCCTTCCACCGTGAAAAATACAACATCGAACAGGTCCGTCAGAATTCGAGGATAAACGTCGCTGCGGATTATTTCGCCGCGGCGTCGTCCTTCGCCTCAAGCTTCTCGCCCTTTTCCTTGGCCGGCTCGCCCTTGGCGCGCACGTCGGTAATCATCGGCCGCAGCTGGCGGATCTTCACGTCCGGCGCGATTTCGATTTCGATCTGGTCGTCATCGACGACCTTCGTGACCTTGCCGATGAGGCCGCCATTGG
>JAPLPC010000431.1 GCA_026400425.1 Hyphomicrobiales bacterium
ATTTCCGGCTATCACATGGCGGTGGTCGCCGGCGTCGTCTTCTTCGTGCTGCGCGCATTGCTGGCGCTGATCCCGGTTTTGACCGTCACGTTCCCGATCAAGAAATACGCCGCCGCGGCGGCGCTGTTGGCGGCGCTGTTCTATCTGCTGCTGTCGGGGGCTGAGGTCGCCACGCAAAGATCGTTCATCATGACGGCGGTGGTTCTGATCGCCATCATGGTCGATCGTCGCGCCATCACGTTTCGCACGCTGGCGATCGCGGCGCTCATCGTGCTGGTGATCACGCCCGAAGCGCTGGTGCATCCAAGCTTCCAGATGTCGTTTGCCGCCACCCTCGGCCTGGTCGCGCTGGTTCAGATAGGCATGCCGAGACTGTTGGCCACCGCCGACAGCTCGACGACCGCGCGGATTGCACTGTGGGGCGGGCGGGAGATCGCCCTGCTGTTGCTGGCCTCGCTGGTGGCCGGGCTCGCGACCATGCCTTACGCGGCCTATCATTTCCACCGCATCACACCTTACGGCATCGTCGCCAATCTGCTGGCGATGCCGGTGGTGTCGGTGCTGGTGATGCCGGCCGGGTTGCTCGGATTGCTCGCCATCCCGTTTGGCTTCGATGGCGTGTTCTGGACCATCATGGAGCTCGGTCTGCAATGGATGATCTTCGTGTCCAAATGGGTCGCCGCGCTGCCGGGCGCCATCGGCCGCGTTCCCGGATTCGGGGTAGGGCCATTGATCGTCGCAAGTCTGGGTCTCGTCTTGCTCGCTCTGCTGCGCACACCGCTGCGTCATGCCGGTGTGATCGCTCTGGCTGTGGCGACACTATGGGCGGCAGCGACGAAGCCACCGGATATTCTCGTTGCGGGCGACGGCCACAGCGTTGCCGTGCGCGGGCGTGACGGACGCCTGCATCTGATGCGCAGCGGCAAGGATGCCTTCCTGATCAAGGAATGGCTGGCGGCCGATGCTGATGCGCGGCAGCCCGCCGATCGGTCGCTGGGCGAGGGCGTGTCGTGCGATCCGGCCGGCTGCGTGACGGCTCTCAGTGATGGGACGCTGGTCGCGCTGGCGCTGCAAGTCGAGGCATTCAGCGACGACTGCGCGCGAGCGGCGGTGATGGTGACTGCCCGGCAGCCGCCGGCCGATTGCCGCGCCATGGTGATCGATCGACCGCGGCTGCAAAGCCAGGGCGCGACGGCGTTGCGGCGCTCAAGCCATGGCTTCGTCGCCGAAGCGACGCGGCCCAAAGGCATGGATCGTCCTTGGGCGCGAGGTCCACAGGATGAGCCGGAGATGGCCGCAGCGACCGGCGGTGGTTCGCGATCCCGGCCGGTCGATGCAACGCCGGCGGAGACGGATCTCCAGGCCGACGATCAGTAGTGGCTGTCAATAACGGCGATAGAGGCCGGTGAGCTTGCCCTGGATCCGCACGCGGTTGGGCGGCAGGATACGGACTTCATAAGCCGCATTCGCGGGCTCCAGCGCGATCGAGGCGCCGCGGCGACGGAACCGCTTCAGGGTGGCTTCCTCGTCGTCGATCAGGGCGACGACGATGTCGCCGGTGTCGGCACTGTCGGATTTCTGGATCAGCGCCATATCTCCATCGAGAATGCCGGCGTCCTGCATGGAGTCGCCGCGCACTTCGAGCGCATAATGTTCGCCATTGCCAAGCATGTCCTGCGGCACGCTAATCGAATGGCTGCGGGTCTGCAGTGCCTCGATGGGAGTGCCGGCTGCGATCCGTCCCATCACCGGCACCGAGATGGTGCGGCCGCCATCGTCCTCGCTGGCGGCTGGTGCCGGGCGGTTCTTGCCGAGCGTGCCTTCGATGACGCTCGGCGTGAAGCCGCGGCGGCCGCTGGCGGGAGCCGCGGTGCTGAGCTCAGGCAGCTTGAGGACTTCGATGGCGCGGGCGCGGTTCGGCAAGCGGCGAATGAAGCCACGCTCTTCGAGTGCCGTGATGAGGCGATGAATCCCCGACTTGGAGCGCAGATCGAGCGCATCCTTCATCTCGTCGAACGACGGCGGAACGCCTGCCTCTTTCAGCCGCTGATCGATGAAACGGAGCAGTTCGTATTGTTTGCGCGTGAGCATCTGAAGCCATCCTCAGTTGACGGTGTCGGCCGCCGCGTGTGTTTCAGGGACCTCGATGGCAGTGGCCCGTCAGGCCACCGGTCGAAGGCAGTCACGAGACTGGGCAGGTCGATTCTGACGGAGCCACGGAATCTCGAAACAAATCATGAACGGACCCTATCTGTTCCATATGTGTTCCGCAATGGCTAAATTCGCCCCAAGGATGCGTTTTGACGGGAGCTGATGTGGGGCAGGTAGGGCGGGCAAAGCGAAGTTTGCCCACCGCGGACGAGGTGGTTGGGCACGCGGCGCTTTGCCCACCCTCGCGTTAGACAAATCGCTCCGACAGCGCGATCGGCGGCGGTGGCGCCGTTGCACCCGCGGCCAGCGAGCGCTGCACCATCACCGTGTCGGACCAGCGGCCCGACCGGTAGGCGACACCCGGTAGCACGCCGACGCGTGCGAAGCCGAAATGATCGTGCAAGCCGAGCGAGGCCGTGTTGTCGGCATCGATATAGCCGATGATCTGACGGAAGCCCGCGGCGGCGCAGACGTCGATCAGTTCGCGCAGCAGCTTGGCGCCGATACCCGTGCCGGTGTGTTCGTGATGCACATAGATCGAGTGCTTCACGGCGTAGCGATAGGCGGGCCGCTTGCGGAACTGGACGACATAGGCATAGCCCACGACCTCGCCGCCGCGTGTCGCCACGATGTGCGGGAAGCGCTTGTTCTTCAGGTTCTTGCGGCGATCGCGCAGATCATCCGGCTGGATGGCATCGCTGTCGCCGACGCCTTCCTCGACGCCCTGACGGATATGGCGCCGATAGATCACCAGCATGGCATCGACGTCGCCGTCGCGTGACGGCCTGATGACGATCGGGGTTTCGGTGGTGTCCTGTGCGTTCACTTGCCGGGATCCCGTTCCTGGGACACCACGTAAGTGTGCAACCGGATCCTGCCGCTCGCATCGACCTTGCGGTAGATGCCCTGAATCTCGACCTCGAAGCCGGGGAACGTGTTGAAGCAGGTTTCGAACATCTTGAGATAATCGATCATGGGCTGCGCGCGCTCGGTGAGGCGTTCGCCGGGCACGATGGTGGCAATGCCCGGTGGATAGACCACGAAAGGCGTGGTGGCGATACGACCGGCAATCTCGTCGATCGGCAGATAGTCGACGTCGTTGCGCACCAGCAAGCGCGCAGCGTCATGCGGCGACATTGCGATCTCCGGCATATGCTTGTCCATGAACTGCTTGGCCTGCAAGCCACTGACATCGGCGTTCCGAAAGAAGCGGTGCATCTCGCCGCAGAGATCGCGCAGCCGCACCCCGGCATAACGTGCGGGCCGGCGCCGCGCGAATTCCGGAATGACGTCTTCGAGCGGCGCGTTCTCGTCGTGGAATCGCTTGAAAGCGACGAGACCCGACACCAGCGTGCCGGCCTTGCTGGCCTCGACGCCGGGGGTCAGCAGGAAGAGCAGCGAGTTGAGGTCGTTCTTCTCGGGAACGATCTGGTTTTCACGCAGATAC
>JAPLPC010000608.1 GCA_026400425.1 Hyphomicrobiales bacterium
CAGTTCCAAAAACGGTAGTCACTGTACGGGAACCGTATTATGCTGGTTGCATGACTGAGATCTAGAGCCGCGCGCGCTTACGCCTTGGCGTGTTCGAGCCGGAAGCGCGCCACGCCGCCGACGCCCAGCGGCCGCTCCAGCTGCGGCATGATCACCCGCAATTCGTCCTGCAGTTTCCACGGCGGATTGACGATCAGCAGTCCGGTCGAGGTGAGCGGACCATCGGCGGTTTGCGGCGCGACGCTGAATTCCAGGCGCAGGCATTTGCCCGGCGTCGCCGACGACGCCACGGCGGCCGCAACGCTGCGCGACAGGTCATCGGTGGCACGGCGGCTCTTGGCGGGATACCAGATCAGATAAATGCCGGTCGGCCATTTCGCATAGGTCTGCGCGAACACGCTCGCCAGCCGCGCAAATTCGTCCTTGGCCTCGAATGGCGGATCGATCAGCACCAGGCCGCGGCGCTCGTTCGGCGGCACATAAGCGGGCAGACCGACCCATCCGTCGATATCGACCACGCGGGCCTGCTCGTCATGGCGCAGCGCCGAGATCAGCTTCTTGCGCGCGACCGGCTCCAACTCGCAGCACACCATGCGATCCTGCGGCCGCATCATCGCGCGCGCGATCAGCGGTGAGCCGGGATAAGCAACAAGCTCATCGCCTGGATTGAACGCGCGTACGATGTCCAGATAGGGCGCAATCAGCTTTTCAGCCGCTTCATGAAAGCTCGACTGCATCATGCGGGCGATGCCGGTGCTCCATTCGACCGTGCGCGTCGCCTCGTCGCCGGTGAGATCATAGCGGCCGGCGCCGGCATGGCTGTCGATGACCCGGAACGGCGTCTGCTTCTCCTGCAGATGTGTCAGGATGCGGACCAGCACGATGTGCTTGATGACATCGGCAAAATTGCCGGCATGGAAGGCGTGGCGATAATTCATGGAGGTGGTTGTAGCCCGGATGCAGCGAAGCGCAATCCAGGGACCGGCGAATATGATCCCCTGTAGGGCGGGCAATGCGCAGCGTGCCTACCGAACCGCTCAGGCGTCTGGTGGTGGGCTCGCTACGCTTTGCCCACCCTACAGCACGACGGCTAGCCGCCCCGCACCGGCGGCATCACGACTTGATCGCGGCGGCAGGCGCGGCGGTCGATTTCTTCGCAGGCCCGGAACTGGAGGTCCTTGCTCATGCAGATCCGCACTTCGGTCAACCGATTGCGATCGCAGGTGATGGCGATGGCGGCGTTGCTGAGGCCAGGATTGACCTTGATGAAGGCCTCTTCCACCGCCGCCGGCGTCACTGTCTTCGGCTGCTGCAGATCGATATACTCATCCGGAATTTTCACGCCGGCCCGCGCCTTGCGGATGGCTTCGAAATAGCCGCGCGCGCCGAGCCCCGAACAGGTGCCGTGCTTGTCCCATTCATTGAAGATCAGGCCCGGTGCCGGCATCAGATCCAGCATCGAGGTCATGATGTTGCGTGGCAGGCGCGGCGACGGGCGCTCGCAATAATTCGGGAAGCCGCGATCATATTGCGGCCACAGCCCATGCACCACGAAAGCAAACGGACGCTCGCCGCACTGCATCTGCTGATTGCGCGAGGTATTGCCGCGCTCCTGCGCCGCCTGACAGAAAGTCGGCGACCATGACAGCGACAGGACGTAGAAATCGAACTCGCCGGGCGCATTCTGCCGGCGATCCTGCGCGCTCGCCGCGCCGGCGGACAATGCGGCAAATAGAAAGATGCCGAGCGCAACCACCGACCGAAATGCCTGCTTCATGACGCGCCCCATCCCCTGACCGGGCCGGAGCGTAACCAGACCACGACCATAATTCAAGAACGATTCGGGAACGATACCGTTGATGAAATAGCCCGGATCGATGGCCGATCCGGGCTGGGTTGCAAATCAGAACAAGCAGAACTCAGAACTTGGCCGCGCGGCACTGCGGATTGTAGGCCCAGTTGCGATCGAGCCCGGTCACGCACCATTCGACGCCATCGCCATAGCCCGCCAGACCACCGTCTTCGATGATCGAGTAGTGAACCTGGCGCACCTTGCCGTCGGTGAACAGCGCGTCGGCGCTGCAGTAGCGGCGTGGAATGTTGTCGGAGGTCCAGGGACGGAAGGCGGTTTCGCGTACATGGTTGAAGCCTGAAAACTGCAGCGCAGAATTCCAGTAGCCCGCTTCCTTGTTCTGGAACTGGTAGGTGAGCTTCCACAATGCGGATTCGCAGGTGCCGACCTTGCCTTCGTAATTCGGGCCGAACAGGCCGAAATTCAGCTCGAGCAGGTTGGCCGCCCGGGCGCTCGGCGCCGTCGCGAACAGCGTTGTGCCGAACAATGCCAGACCGGCGATCGCGGCCAGCGCAGCTTTTTTCAGGGTTGAGACAAAAGTGCGCATGGGGAATCCGCCGGCTGACATCAGGTTCCGCGAACGTGCCGCGAAGGCCTTGCGGGGTCAAGTGCACCGCGGCAACACCCCGCGCACAACTCCGTCAGAACAGGCCGCGCATTCTTTCCAGCGTCGCCGTAGCGCTCTAAGGTGGGGCTCAGAGAATTCAGGAGACGATAATGCAGGCGATTCGGTTGGCCATTTTGGCAGTGGGCATCAGTGCGGCCCTCAGCAGCGCGGCCAAGGCCGACTGGGTGCCCCCGTTCAAGGGCAACGATACCGGCGGCATCATTTCGACCTCGCTGATCAACCAGACAGATATCCGCGCTCTCGCGATCGATCATTGCGCACGTTACGGCAAGGTCGTGAAATTCCTCGGCGCGCAGAACGAATATGGCGGCTATGTCTCGTTCTCCTGCCGCTGGGTGCCCTATGGCGCCAACGAACGTCCCCTGCGCGTTCGCTACTGAGACGGCTGCGACATAGCCGTATTGACAGGATGGGTTGAGCGAAGGCGCGCAGCGCCATGCGACAACCCATCGGCGGTGTTCGCGCATCGCTCGGCCGACGGGTGATCGCTTCGCTCGATCTATCGGACTTCAGTCCGTCGTGCTTCGCCCCTGTCTCCGTGCATGGCCCAGCCATGCGACGTGCTATTTACCTGCCTTGCAGTCCCCCGCTATAGATGACGGCAATCATCCTACAACGAGCGTTCGGGGAAACGAGGCATGACTGACTACACCGCATTGATGGCCGGCATGGCGCGGTCCGGCGACGGCTGGACGGTCAGCGTCAGCGACGACTGGCTGCAGGGCCGCACGGTCTATGGCGGGCTGGCGTCGGCACTGTGCATGCAGGCGGCCCTCAATGAATTCGGCAGCTTGGAATTCGGCTCGGATGCGGCCTTGCCGCCGTTGCGCTCGGCGCAGATTGCCTTTGTCGGGCCGGCAACAGGGCAGTTGCAGCTGAAAGCCAGCGTGCTGCGCAAAGGCAAATCGACATTGTTCGCCAATGTCGATCTGGCCGGCGACGCCGGCCTCGCGACGCGCGCGATGTTCTGTTTCGGCGCGGCGCGTGAGTCCGCGGACAGGCATGTGGCGATCCGAACGCCGGAGTTGAAAGACCCGGAGACCTGTCCGGATTTCTTCCGCAATGCGCCGGCCGCTCTCAACTTCGTGCAGCATATCGACGGACGTTTCGTCTCGGGCGCACCGCCGTTCAGCGGCAGCGAGGATCCGCAGATGACGTTGTCGCTGCGGCATCGCGAGCCCGGCATTGCGGCGTCGCTGGTAGCGCTGCTGGCGCTCGCCGACGCCCCGCCGCCGGCGGCCTCCGCACGCTCAACGTCGCCAAGGCCGATCTCGACCATGACCTGGGCGATCGACATGCTGACCGACGAGGTCACCACCGATGATGGCTGGTGGCTGATCCACAACGTCGCCGAGCAGATCGCGAACGGCTATTCGAGCCAGGCGATGACGCTGTGGAACCGACAGGGCAAGCCGATCATGGCGAGCCGACAGAATATCGCGGTGTTCGGATGAATGAGCCCCGATTGTAATGTCCCCTCTCCCGCTTGCGGGGGAGGGTCAGGGCGGGGGTGTCTCCGCAAACTCCAGCGCGTGTGGCTGCCCCCACCCCGGCCCTCCCCCGCAAGCGGGAGAGGGAGAAGCGGCCGCGGCGCGTCATGGCCAGTCGCTGGTTGCGAACGAAGGAATTCTACTTCTTCGCGGCGGCAGCTTCCGCGGCGCGTTCGACGAACGTCTTGCCGCCCTTCATCTTGTGCTGCAGCGGCGCTTCGTTGATCTGGATCACTACGGCGTCGGCGGTGACGCCGAGATTTTTTACCAGCGCC
>JAPLPC010000112.1 GCA_026400425.1 Hyphomicrobiales bacterium
CCCAGCAGCAGCTGGACCAGCTCATTCAGAAAATCCAGCAATAGGTACCCCGAATGCTGACCACGAACCCCTTCGACGACGACAAGTTTCACGATGAATGTGGCGTGTTTGGCATCTATGGCCATTCGGATGCTGCCGCCCATACCGCGCTGGGGCTTCACGCCCTGCAGCATCGCGGCCAGGAAGCGGCCGGCATCGTCGCCTTCGATGGCAAGCGCTTCCACTCCGAACGTCGCCTCGGTCTAGTCGGCGACACCTTTTCCCGCCGCGAAGTGATCGAACGCCTTCCCGGCAATGCCGCCATCGGCCACACCCGCTATTCCACCACCGGCGAAACCATCCTGCGCAACGTGCAGCCGCTGTTCGCCGAACTGAACGCCGGCGGCTTTGCCGTTGCCCATAACGGCAATCTCACCAACGGCCTGACGCTGCGCCGCGAGCTCGTCAAGAACGGCGCGATGATGCAGTCGACCACCGATACCGAGGTGATCCTGCATCTGGTCGCGGATTCCAAGGGCAACCGCTTCATCGATCGCTACATCGAGGCGCTGCGCGCCATCGAAGGCGCCTATGCGCTGGTGTCGCTGACCAATAAGAAGCTGGTCGGCGCGCGCGATCCGCTCGGCATTCGCCCACTGGTGCTCGGCGAACTCGACGGCTGCCCGATCCTGGCATCGGAAACCTGCGCCCTCGACATCATCGGCGCGAAATATATCCGCGACATCGAGCCCGGCGAAGTGATCGTGTTCGACGACACCGGAACTCAGAGCCACAAGCCGTTCGCGCCGCAGCCGCCGCGCCCGTGTATCTTCGAATACATCTACTTCGCGCGGCCGGACTCGGTGGTCGCCGGCCGTTCGGTGTACGACACCCGTAAGCGCATGGGCGAAGAGCTGGCCCGCGAGACCCATGTGGAGGCCGACGTCGTCGTGCCGGTGC
Source organism: Hyphomicrobiales bacterium (assembly GCA_026400425.1). Lineage (GTDB taxonomy): Bacteria > Pseudomonadota > Alphaproteobacteria > Rhizobiales > Xanthobacteraceae > Tardiphaga. The sequence goes on from JAPLPC010000112.1 coordinate 940, forward strand.
CGGATTCGGGCGTGCCTGCTGCGATTGGCTACAGCCGCCAGTCCGGCATCCCGTTCGAACTCGGCATCATCCGCAATCACTATGTCGGCCGCACCTTCATCCAGCCGACCCAGAGCGTGCGCGAACTCGGCGTGCGCATGAAGCATTCGGCCAATCGCGCTGCGATCGCCGGCAAGCGCATCATTCTCATCGACGACAGCCTGGTGCGTGGCACCACGTCGAAGAAGATCGTCAAGATGATGCGCGATGCGGGCGCTACCGAAGTGCACTTCCGCATCGCCTCGCCGCCGATCACCCATCCCGATTATTATGGCATCGACACCCCCGACCGCGCCGGCCTGCTGGCTGCCACGCATTCGCTCGAGCAGATGCGCGAACTGATCGGCGCCGACTCGCTGGCCTTCGTCTCGGTCGATGGCATCTACCGCGCCATGGGCGAAGCCGGCCGCAACCCGGCGCAGCCGAAATTCGCCGATCACTGTTTCACCGGCGACTACCCGACCGCGCTCACCGACATGAGCGAGATCGACGATCCGCGGCAGCTCTCGCTGCTGGCGGAAGCGAGCTAGCCGCGCGCTGCAACTTTCTCTAGCGCTGCTCCAATCAACGTCATGGCCGGGCTTGTCCCGGTCATCCACGTCTGTAGAACCATGCAGAAAAGGACGTGGATGCCCGGCCTCAGCCGGGCATGACGGAGTGAAGCTGCATCATGACCACAAAACCTCTCGCTTCTCGTATCGCCCTCGTGACCGGCGCCTCGCGTGGTATCGGCTATGCGACCGCCATCGCGCTCGCCAAGTCCGGCGCGCACATCATCGCGGTGGCGCGTACCCAGGGCGGCCTTGAGGAGCTCGACGACGCCGTCCGGGCCGAAGGCAGCACCGCGACGCTTGTGCCGCTCAACGTCACCGACCTCGACGGCATCGCGCGGCTCGGTGCGGCGCTGCATGAGCGCCATGGCAAGATCGACATTCTGGTCGGCAATGCCGGCGTCGCCGGACCATCGTCGCCGCTCGGCCATATCGACATGAAGGCATGGAACGAGACCATGGGCGTGAACGCCACCGCCAATTTCCAATTGATCCGCTGCATGGAGCCGTTGCTGCAGCAGTCCGATGCCGGCCGCGCGGTGTTCGTCACCTCCGGCACTGCCAACAAGGCTTCCGCCTATCGTGGCCCCTATGCGGTGTCGAAGGCCGCACTGGAAACTCTGGTGCGGGTCTGGGCCAATGAAACCGTCACCACGCCGCTCCGCGTCAATCTGTTCAACCCCGGGCCGGTCCGCACTCATATGCGCGCCATCGTGATGCCCGGCGAGGACCCGGAGACGCTGGACACGCCGGCGCAGGTCGCCGAAGCCATCGTGCCGCTGTGCCTGCCGTCCTGGACCGAGACCGGCAAATTCGTGGACTACAAGACCGGCAAGCTGATGGACTTCCATCCGCCGTCGTAACCGTATCCGTCTCCGCAGCCTTTGCGAGAAGCAGTCGCGACGAAGCTGTCCAGCCGTTGTTTGCTGCCTTCTGGATTGCCGCGTCGCTTCGCTCCTTGCAATGACGGCAGGGAGCACGGCGCGCAGTTGTTAGCGCTGCCGGGCGACGACAGCAGGGCAAGATGGCGCGCAAATTCCTGCTTCCACCTTTCCAAATTTAAAGCCCGGCTTTCGTAGCCGGGCTTTCAGTGATCGCGTGAGCAGTCGGCTGAATTACCAGCCCATGCCGCCGAACTTGTAGTTCAGGCCGGCACGAACGATGTGGCCATCGTTCCTAAAATTGGAGTTGTAGCCAGGCCCGCCGGCCGTGAAGGTCGGAACGTTGAGAACTGCAACGTCGGAGCTGCCGAGATCATAGTACAGATACTCGGTCTTGACGGTCCAGTTGCCCATCCATGCGTGCTCGATACCGCCACCGACGGTGTAGCCGGTCTTGGTGTCGCGATTACTACCGGTGAACTGCAATGCGGCGCCGGGATTGACGCCGAACAGCGATACGCTGTTCTCGACTTCGCCATAGGCGAAACCACCGGTCGCATAAACCATGGTGCGATCCCACGCATAACCGAGACGGCCACGCACGGTGCCGAAATAGTTCATGCGGGAATTGAACGTGTTGTTCAGCGTTCCGATGCCGCTCAGCGGGACCGTCACGGCCGTGGTCGAGGATCGGACGTCGGTGTAAGAAATATCTGCTTCCAGACCCCAGACCCATGGGCTGTTGGCCTGCCAGTTCCAACCCATCTGACCGCCACCGATGAAGCCATCGCGATCGAGACCGACCGATGCCGGACGGGCACCTCCAAGGACGTTGTTGGTGTTGAACAACGCAAGACCCGTCGTATCAACACCGGTCCGATCACCGAACGTGTAGCCGGCGTGCAGACCGGCATAGAAGCCCGACCAGTTGTAGATCGGCGCAACAACCGGCGCGGCCTTGGTGTACATCCGCGGCGCCATGTCGGCGGCCAAGGCCGGTCCAGCGAGCACGACAAGCGCGGCCGTGCCGAGCAGAATCTTCTTCATCATCAGTCCCCTTTGCATTCCCGCGTCGAACCAACGTCGGATGAGAAGACGATAACGGGCGTTGCACAGCTGGACTGTTGCACATTTGGCGCAACCGTTCCCGGTCGCGCGACGCCGCTACGTGAATGGTATTCGAGGAAAGTTTTCAGCCGAAACTGGTAAGCGGGTGTCATGCGTCACGAGCGCGCAGGCAGCGACGTGCGACGATTTTAGTTCGGCCGCTTGCGCTTATGAGCGAACGGATTCACCTTCTCCCGCAGCGTAATCCGAATCGGCGTACCCGGCAGCTCGAACGCTTCACGCATACTGTTGGTGAGATAGCGCAAATAACTGGTCGGCACCGCATCGGCGCGCGAGCAAAACACGACGAAGCTCGGCGGTCGCGCTTTGGTCTGGGTGATGTAGTTCAGCTTCAAACGGCGCCCCGACACCGCCGGTGGCGGATTTTTGCCGATGGCATCTTCGAACCAGCGGTTCAGCGCGGCAGTGGCGATGCGCCGATTCCAGATCTTGTAGGATTCCTGAATCGCCCCCATCAGGCGATCAATGCCCTCGCCCATCAAGCCTGAGATCGCCACGATCGGCACGCCCTTGATCTGCGGCAGCCAGTGATCGGCCTCGGTGCGCAGCTGCCCGATCATGCCGCCGCGCTTCTCGACCAGATCCCACTTGTTGACCGCGAGCACGAGCGCCCGACCTTCGCGCTCGACCAGATCGGTGATGCGCAGATCCTGTTCCTCGAACTTGTTCTGCGAATCCATCATCATCACCACGACTTCGGCAAAGCGGATGGCGCGCAAGGCATCGGCGACGGAGAGCTTTTCGAGCTTCTCTTCGATACGCGAACGACGGCGCAGCCCCGCGGTGTCGAACAGGCGAAAGTTGCGGCCCTTATAATCCAGTTCGACGGAAATCGAGTCGCGTGTGGTGCCCGCTTCCGGCGAGGTCAGCAGGCGCTCCTCGCCGAGCAGATAATTGATGGTGGTGGACTTGCCGGCATTGGGGCGTCCGACGATGGCCACGCGGATCGGGCGCGTAGCGATCTCTTCGTGGTCTCTTCGTCCTCTTCGTCCTCACCGACGGGAACAGGCATCAGCTTGGCGAGTTCGTCATAGAGCTCGCCAAGCCCCTCGCCGTGCTCGGCGGAAATCTGGATGGGGTCACCGAGGCCGAGCGCATAGGATTCCATCGCGCCGACCTCGCCATGCTTGCCCTCGCTCTTGTTGGCAAGCAGCATCACCGGCTTGTTGGCGCGGCGTGCGAAATCGGCGAAGGCGCGGTCGTTCGGCGTCAGGCCCATGCGCGCGTCGATCACGAAGAACAGCGCGTCGGCCAGCGCGATGCGCGCGGTGAGCGAGCCCTTGGCGCCTTCGTCGAGGCCGGCGGTATCGATGATGGTGAATTCGAGATCGCCCAGCCGGGCTGCGCCCTCGCGCCGGTCGCGGGTGACGCCGGGGGTGTCATCGACCAGCGCCAGCTTCTGCCCCACCAGACGGTTGAACAGCGTGGACTTGCCGACATTGGGCCGGCCGATAATGGCAATCGTATAAGACATGGGCGATCCGTGCGCCCGTTACGGACGTTCTGTCAATGCGCGGAGTTGCGCGAGCTTAACGCGAGAAACTTCCCGACGGCATCGGGGCAGGAAATGCGCCCGAGGACTGCGGCTGCTGCGCCGGCGCGGCGGCGGGCGCCTCCGGCGGCGGCGCGGTGGTGCGACGGCGGCTGA
>JAPLPC010000230.1 GCA_026400425.1 Hyphomicrobiales bacterium
TCGCCGCCGAGCTGCATGGAGGGATACATCTGGATGCTGAGCCGGCCATTGGTCGCGGCCTCGAGCTTCTTGCCCATGCGGACGACGGATTCCACCGTGGGATAGCCGAGCGGGTGCACGTCCGATGCCTTGAGCACCATCTTGCTCTGTGCCGATGCTGGAGCGACGGCACCAAGCCCCGCGGTGCCGGCCGCGAGCGCAGCCAGGCCAGCTTTGACGACTTCTCGCCTGTTCATGGACGAAATCCTCCCTGTGATTTCCCGAACTGTTTTCTGGGCCGGCATTTGCTGCCGTTGTTGTCGTTCGCCGCGTTGCCGAGGTCGTTGTCGCTGTCGCTGTCGAGGTAGATCTAGATGTCGATGTATGTCGCCTGGCTTTCTCGCCAGCGGCCGGAAAGTTGTACGATAACCAGACATCTAACATCGGGATCGTGCTGCGACAAGCCGACACATGCAAGCGCAGGTCGAACCAAAGCGCAATGCGCGTGCATTGCGAAATGTGAGATTTTCGGATGGGTCGCGCATTGGCTGGGAAGCGCCGGCGGGACATCCATCGGCGGAGCGAGCCGCAGCCATGGAATGGCGGGTGACGCGTCGGCCGCTACGTCACGTCGGCGCGCAAAGTCCGCTCCTCCACCGCACCGCTGCGGCTGCCGACATCTTGCCACCACGCATCCAGGGCCGCGCGCGAACAGGCGAGTTGGACGCTCATGCCATCGGCCTGCGACGGCACGGCGATCACGACAGGGATCGCGTCCGACAGCGCCCGCGCGATCAGGTAAGCGAGGCCCTTGCCTTCGCATTCCTGCTTGCCGAAGCGATTGATGATCACCACGTCGGCGCCGGCGTCGATGGCTTCGGCCACACGCGAACCGGCATCGAGCAGCTGGCCGACATCGAGCTTGCAGCCGGTGGCGCCGGGGCCGAGATCCTGAAACAGGCGCAACTGCTCGCCGCTATGCAGCAAAACGGCATCCAGTTTGGCAACGTCATGGTCGCGATGACCGATCTGAACTAGGCCGACGGCGCGGATACCCTGGCCGTTCAGCGCATCCGCAAAAGCGCGCAGCAGCGCGTCGGGATCGTGGCTGTCGTCATAGACGAGGGCGGCAAGCGGAGACGACAGATCGGACATGGTGCGCGACCATGCGGCGGCGACGGCGAAAAATCAAATCGCGCCTGTCGAAGGTCGGCCGCCGTTAGGAAAAGCCGTTATTGCGAGGAGCGCTCGCGAGGAAGCAATCCAGACTGCACTAGTGGCTTCTGGATCGCTTCGCTGCGCTTTCATGACGGCAGATGCGTCAGCCGTGCAGTTTCTTCGCGGTCTCGGCGATCGCCTTGCCCTGATAACGGGCGCCGGCGAGTTCGTTGGCCGAGGGCTGGCGGCTGCCGTCACCGCCGGTGATGGTGGTGGCACCATAGGGCGAACCGCCGGTGACTTCGTCGAGCTTCATCTGGCCCTGGAAGCCGTAATCCAGGCCGACCACGGTGATGCCGAAATGCAGCAGGTTGGTGATGATGGAGAACAGCGTCGTCTCCTGGCCGCCATGCTGGGTCGCAGTTGAAGTGAAAGCACCGCCAACCTTGCCATTCAGCGCGCCCTTGGCCCACAGACCGCCGGCCTGATCCAGGAAATTCGCCATCTGCGAGGTCATGCGGCCGAAGCGGGTACCGGTGCCGACGATGATCGCGTCGTAATTGGCGAGATCGTCGATGACAGCGATCGGGGCGGCCTGATCGAGCTTGTAATGCGACGCCTTGGCGACCTCGTCGGGCACCAGTTCGGGCACGCGCTTGATATCGACGGTCGCCCCGGTCTCGCGGGCGCCTTCGGCGACGGCGTTGGCCATGGCTTCGATGTGTCCATAGGCGGAATAATACAGAACGAGAATTTTGGTCATTGGGGTCGTCTCCTGTGTGATCCGGACCGTCATTGCGGGGAGCCCTTGGCTGCAAAGCCGCGGATGCCTCGCAATGACGGTGGATGGTGGGCTCTAGATAACGCGGTGGATTTGATGCATAAATAGAAACGATCGAAACTCATTGTTTCCGGATTTGATGTCGAAACTCCCCGATTTCGAAGCGCTGGCGATCTTCGCCAAGGTGGTCGAGCTGCAGTCCTTTGCCGCGGCCGCGACCGAATTAACACTGTCCAAGGCGACGGTTTCCAAGGCCGTGAGCCGGCTCGAGGAGCGGCTCGGCGCCCGACTGTTCAACCGCACCTCGCGGCGGCTGGCGCTCACCGATGCCGGCCGGACCCTGGCCATCAAGGCGACGCAGTTGCTGGCCGATGGCGAGGCGCTGGAGAACGAGGCGCTAGCGCAGTCGTCGACGCCGCGCGGGCTGGTGCGGCTGGCGGCACCGATGACCTATGGCACCGGCACCATCGCGCCGCTACTGCCGGAGTTTCTGGCGCGCTATCCCGAAGTGTCCATCGACCTCAATCTCAGCGACGCCACCGTGGACCTGATCGGCGAGGGCTTCGACGCCGCCATTCGCATCGCCTCGCTGCCGGATTCCTCGCTGATCGCCCGGCGGCTATGCGGCGTGAAGCGTCACGTGGTGGCGGCGCCGTCCTATTTCGAACGCTATGGCCGGCCGACGCATCCGTCCGAACTCGCGGATCACAAGTGCTTCGGCTACACGTATCTGTCGACGCCCGGCGTCTGGCATTTCAGCAATGCCGCCGGCGAAACGGTGAGCGTACGGCCCTCGGGCCCACTGCATGTCAATAACGGCGAGGCGGTGATGCCCGCTTTGATCGCCGGGCTCGGCATCAGCGGCCTGCCGGATTTCATCGTCGGCGATGCGATCGCGCGCGGCGCGCTCGAACCGGTGCTGGAGGACTGGTCGCAAACGCTGAGCGGCGTCTATCTGGTAACCCCGCCGGGCGGCCCGCGGCCGGCACGCGTGGAAGTGCTGCTGGATTATTTGACGGAGAAACTGTCGGAGAGCGGGAAGCGGGCAAGGAAAGTGTGACGCTTGTCTTCCCCCCTCTCCCGCTCTTGCGGGGGAGGGCCGGGGTGGGGGTAGCCACACAGGACGTCCGGCGCTGCGCGCCACCTTCCCCCGCAAGCGGGAGAAGGAAAAAGCACCTCAGCCCACCTTCATCATCTGGGCATAGATGCAAAAATACTGATCGCGCATATTGGCGATGTCGAATTCGGTGACGAAGGCGCGACCGGTCTCTGCAAGTCTTGCGGCGATATCGGGCCGTGCCGCCAGCGCCATGATCTTGTCGGCGAGATCCTGCGCATCGCCGACGGCGAATTTGATGCCGTTGGCGCCGTCCACCAGCAATTCGGCCGGGCCATCCACATCGGCTGCAATCACCGGCAACCCCGCCGCCATCGCCTCCAGCAGCACCAGGCCGAACCCTTCAAAGCGCGACGGCAGCACGAAGATGTCGGCTTCACCCAGCGCGCCACGCACATCAGTGCGACCGCACAGGAAACGGATGCGATCCAGTACACCTTCGGCGATCGCCAGCGCTTTCAGGCTGCCGATCCCGGCGCTGTCATTCTCAGGCGGGCTGCCGACGAAATCGCAGCGCACATCGAGCCCCCGCGCGACGCAGATCGCCAGTGCTGCGATCAGCAAATCCTGCCCCTTTTGCTTCGGATAGATCCGCGCGACATTGATGAGGCGCAGCGGCGCGGCGAACGCACGCGCGCGATCGATGGCGCGAAACGGCTGCAGCGGAATGCCGTTATGCACCTTGAACAGCCGCTTCAGATTGACGCTCGCACATTCGCGCTCCACCGCGGCGGAGATCGCGATATTCCAGTCGACGAAGCGCTGATGCAGCCGCAGCTTCACCCGATCCCACGATTGCACGATGCCGGTATTGTGGATGGTCGTACCGACGCTGATCGGGCGATACAGCTTGCTCAGCATGGCGAAATGCTTGGCGCCGCTATCATGCGCGTGGATGGCGCGGATGTCATGGCGGCGGATGATGTTCAGCAGGGTCAGGATGATGCGCGGATTGCGATTGCCCGGCGCGCGTCGCAGAAAATAGACGGGATGCCCGGTGGCCTGAAGTTCGGCTTCGAGGTCCGGATGAATGCGGTCGTTGATGACCACGAACACCTGCGCAATGCCGGAACCCGGCGTGCAACTGGCCGCGAAATTGATCAGCAAGCGTTCGGCACCGCCGACGGTCAGCGACGAAATCAACTGCAGTACCGACGCCACGACACCTCGCTCCCGGCCCGGCGACCGGGCAGATATCAGTCCATCGATCTTGGGAGATCGAAACTCGTCGCATTTCGACTCATGGAGATGGCGATTTGAGGACGCCAAGCGGCGCGCGCCGGCGCGCTATTGCCGCAAAAACGCATTCTATCCACCAGCAGTGCGCCCGGCGACATGTTCGTTGCCGAAACGCGCACGACTTCGGTGTGCCATTTCATTGACCCATCTGCGCATCGACGTAGCTTTGCAGCTCCTATCCGCAGCAGAGAAATCCACCGTGATGACCAACGCTTCCGTGACCCGCCGCTTGCTGTCCACCCTCATCGCCACTGCGCTCGGCGCAACGCTGGCAGGGTCTGCCTTCGCCGCCGACCCGATCGTGCTGCGCATCGGCGACCAGAAGGGCGGCAACCGCTCGCTGCTGGAATTCTCTGGCCAGGCCAAGGACCTGCCCTACAAGATCCAGTGGTCGGAATTTCCAGCCGCCGCACCGATCCTCGAAGCGATCAATGCCGGCGCGCTCGATGTCGGCCATACCGGCGATCTCTCCTTCCTCACGGTGTTCGCCAATGGCTCGCCGATGAAGGCGATCGGCGGCGTCCGCGCCAATGCCGGTACGCTGGCGATCCTGGTGCGCCAGGATTCGCCGATCAAGTCGGCTGCCGACCTGAAGGGCAAGCGTCTCGCCGGCACACGCGGCGGGTGGGGCCAATTCCTGATCGACGCCACGCTTGAAAAATCCGGCTACAAGATCAGCGACGCCATTTTTGCGCCGCTCGGCCCGGTCGATGCCAAGATCGCGCTGGTCGCCGGATCGATCGATGGCTGGGCCGTATGGGAGCCCTATGTGTCCTATGCGATCCTCAAGGACAATGCCCGCGTCGTCGCAACCGGTGCCGGGCTGACGCCGACACTTACTTTCATTGTCGCCTCTGACCAGGCTATCGCCACCAAGCGCGAAGCCATCGCGGATTTCCTCAACCGGCTGAACAAGGCGCGCGAATGGTCGCGCACGCGGCTGCCGGACTACGCCAAGAGTACGGCTGAACTGACAAAATTGCCGGAAGACGTGTTGTTGCGCGCGTATCAGTCCCAGGACACGCGGCCGATCGCCCTCGATGACGGCGTGGTGAAGGAATTCCAGGAAGCGTCCGACCGCGCCACCCGTTACGGCATCATCAGCAAGCAGATCAACGTCACCAAAGCGGTGGATCGCAGCTTTACAAAGGATCTGGCGGTGTCGAACTAACGTCGTCCATCCGCGGTGCCTCCGTGCCCTCTCAGCCGTCATTGCGAGGAGCCATTGCGATGAAGCAATCCAGTCCTTGTGGC
>JAPLPC010000639.1 GCA_026400425.1 Hyphomicrobiales bacterium
ATTGCCCGACGCGGCCCGACACGACGGCAGCCATCGGCATGAAGACGGCATTCATCTGCAGGATCGACTTCGAGACCTTGTCGAAACGCTGATTCCAGGAAAATTCCAGATCGGCTTCCAGACCATCGACCTGGCCGTTCGACATGGCATCGAACACCTGCGGCGTCGGGATCGGCGTCGGCGCGGCACCAAGCGACGAATAGAAGTCGCGATAGACCGGCGTCGGATTGATGCGCAGCTTCATGCCCTTGATATCGTCGAGCGTCTTGAGGTCGCGCACGGAGAACACCGCGCGCATGCCGGTGATGCCCCAGCCGAGGCCGATGGTGCCGGTCTCCGCAGGCAGGACGTCGAACAGCTTCACGGCCACCGGATGGCGCACGAACTTTGCCACCGCCGGCGTCGAGCGCACGATATATGGCGCGTTGATCGCGGCGATATGCGGCACGCGGGAGCCGAGTTCGGCAGCCTGGATGAAGCCCATATCGAGCGCACCGGACTGCAGCTGCTGCATCATCGCCGGCTCGTTGCCGAGCTGGCCGGAGTGAAACACCGTCATAGTGAGACGGCCCTTTGTCTCTTCCTTGAGTTTGTCGGCCAGCTTCAATGCAGCCTTATTCCAGGAATGGCCGTTCGGCGTGATCAGGCCGAGGCGCATTTCCTTGGCCTGCGACAAAGCCAGAGACGGCGCGAAGACGGAAGCCGCTGCGGAGGCGGCAAGGAAGCGACGGCGTGAGATAGTCATGACGAGAGCTCCTGAGGTGATGCGTTACTTGATGAGTGCGAGCGACAGCGAAGGAAACAGCGACAGCAAAATCAAAAGAATGCAGGAAATGAAGAAGAACGGCAGCGTTACGATGAACATCTTGCCGGGCTTGGCGCCGGTGACGGCCGCGGCGACGAAGAAGCAGAGGCCGACCGGCGGCGACAGCAGGCCAAGCACCAGATTGATCACGACGACGACGCCGAAGTGACGGGGATCGATGTGATAAATCTCGGTAGCGATCGGCAGCAGGATCGGCACCGTCATGATCAGACCGGGCACGCCGTCGATCACGGTGCCGATCACCAGCAGGATGACGTTACACAGCAGCATGAAGCTGACCGGATCCTTGGCGACGGTCTGGATCCAGGCTGCGGTCTCCTGCGGCACCTTGCCGAAAATGAGCACCCAGGAGAACACCGCCGCGGCCGCGACGAGAAACAGCACCAGCGCCGCATAAATGCCCGAGCGCAGCATCATCTGCGGCAGCTGCGACCAGCGGAATTCTTTGGTCCAGTATCGACCTATCAGCGCGGCGGCCACGGCGCCGACCGCAGCGGACTCGGTCGCGTTGGCCAGTCCGCCGAGGATCGAGCCGACGATGACGATGGGGATCAACATGGTCGGGCACGTGCGCAGGATCGTCATCACGCGCTGCTTCGGCGTCTGATAGTCGGCGCGCGGATAGTTGTAGACATAGCCCATCAGGGCGATGACCACGCAGAACATCACGGTGAGGATGACGCCGGGAATGATGCCGGCGATGAGCATATCGCTCACTGAAACTTGCGCCAGAACGCTATAGACGACGAACATCACCGACGGCGGAATGATCGGGCCGAGCATGCCGCCATAGGCGGTGAGGCCTGCTGCGAAGGTCTTGTCGTAGCCCTTCTTTTCCATCTCCGGCACCATGATCTGCGCCATGATGGCGACCTGCGCGGTGGCCGAGCCGAGGATGGACGAGATGAACATGTTGGCGAGGATGTTCACATAAGCGAGACCGCCTTTGAGCGATCCGATGAAGGCCATCGCCATCTCGACGATGCGCTTGGTGATGCCGCCGCCATTCATGATCTCGCCAATGAGGATGAACAACGGAATGGCGATCAGCCCGTAACTGTCGACGCCGCCGAACAGCTGCAGCGGATAGGACTGGAACAGCACCGGATTGCCCGATGCGATGATGTAGACGAATCCTGCGAGGCAGAGACAGAGACCGATCGGCACGCCGACCAGCATGATGACCATGAAAGCGGCGGAGGTGATCATGTCAGTTCACCCCGTCGAGATCGGAGAGCTGGAATCCCTTCGGTGCTTCGCGCGGGACCAGACCGAGATCCTCAAGCAGATTGGCAACGCCGTGCACGGTCATCGATATCGCGAAGATCGGAAGCGTCAGATACAGCACCCAGGTCGGCCAGTTCAGCGTCTGCGTCCGCTCGGTGTAGAGGAAGTTGAAGCTCTGGCCGGCGAATTTCTTGGCGTCGAAACCGGCGCCGATGATCCCGACCGGATCCATCCACAGCACGCAGGTGATGATCAGGCCGACGCCGAACACGATCACCATGCCGGTGGCCATCACCTTGAGCAGCTTCTGCTTCGCCGCAGACAGGCGCTCGGTCATCATCTTGACCGCGAAATCGAGCCGTAGCCGGGTCATCGCGGAGGCGCCGATGAAGGTTAGCCACACCACGGAATACACCGCGGATTCGTCGATCCAGTAGATCGGAAAATGCGAATAGCGGGTGACGACGTTCACCAGGATCAGCGCCGTCAGCAGAAACATCAGTGCCATGATGGCCAGCCGCTCGACGGCCAGCAGGCCGCGGGACGCTGCCATCGCCATGTGGCGAAACCCGATCCCCGATGCCGGCGAAATCGTCTGGTCACTCATAAGCGCTCCCCGCATGTCACGAAGTGAGGTGACTTCGGCGATCGTATAATTTATACATTTTACGAGTCAAACGTTTGAATGCACAAAATGTCGGCTTGAAGCGTTTTTGTGCAGCAGCGAACAACGCCGCGCGAAGCAGCGGCGGAGCAGAAAAAGGCCAGTTATTTCAATGAGCGCACCGCTGAAGCACCGCACGTTGTCGGCCATGATCACCGAACGGTTGCGGCAAGCGATCCTGGACGGGACCTATTCGGCGGGCTCTCAACTGCGCCAGGATGCGCTGGGCGAGGCCTTTGGGGTCAGCCGCATCCCGGTGCGCGAAGCGCTGTTCCAGCTCGAAGCCGAAGGGCTGGTGCGGATTACGCCGCAGAAGGGGGCCATCGTCTCGGAGCTGTCGCTCGACGAGATCAACGACGTCTTCGATCTGCGCGTGCTGCTGGAGCCACGCATGCTCCGGCAATCGGCCCCCCGATTTTCAGCCGAGGATTTTATCGTTCTGGACGGCATTCAGAAGCGCTTCGAGGCTGCGATCGCGGCGGGCAATCGCAGCGAATGGGGGCAGATCAACGCCGAGTTTCACATGGCGATGTATGTGAATGCGCGGCAGCCGCGGACGCAGAGCATCGTGATGGCGCTGCTGCAGACCAGCGACCGCTATACGCGCATGCAGCTATCCAATACCGAGGCAATGGGTATTGCTGAGAGGGAGCACGCGCAGCTGATCGCGCTGTGCCGTGGCGGGCACATTGAGGATGCCGCTGGCTTCCTTGAGCAGCACATCGAAGCCGTGCGCGGCGATCTGCTGCGTGTGGTCGGCCGCACCATCGCCAGGAGTGGCGTAAGCTGACCATCAGTCGTCATTGCAATGAGCGTAGCGGCGAAGCAATCCAGTGCTTGGTTGTCTGGATTGCTTCGCTGCGTTCGTAATGACGGAGTTATGCAAGCTCCCGCTCGACCAGGCCGGCGAGATAGCTGGCCCCGATCGGCAGCAGATCGTCGTTGAAGTCGTAGCCGGGATTGTGGACGGGCACCCCGCCCTTGTCGGCACCACGCTGGCCGAACAGCAGATAAGCGCCGCGACTGCGCTCCAGCAGGAACGCGAAATCCTCACCGGCCAGAATCGGATTGCCTTCCCGCATCACGTGATCGACACCCGGCACAGCGGCAGCGGCATCGGCTGCACGTGCGGTTTCCTCGGCCGTATTGATGGTGGCGGGATATGCGCGGTCATACACGATCTCGGCGCTGCCGCCTTGCGCTTCGGCGGTCAATATCACGGCGCGCTTGAACAATTCTTCGACGCGGTCGCGCACCTCCGGCTTCAGCGTGCGCACCGAGCCGCGCAATTCGACGGTCTCCGGCAGAACGATATTCGAGGTGCCGCCATTGATCTGGCCGATCGAGATGATGGCCGACTCCAGCGCATCGATCTGCCGCGACGGAATGGCATTCAGCGCGTTGATCACCTGTGCGGCCATGGCCACGGTGTCGATGCCCTGATGCGGATGCGCGCCGTGTGACGAGCGGCCGCGCAACACGATCCTGAAATAATCGATCGCCGCCATGGTGGTGCCGGTCAGCGCCTTCACGGTGCCGAGCGGCATATCCGGGCTGTTGTGAATGGCGTAGACGGCGTCGCAGGGAAATTTCTCGTACAGGCCGTCATCGAGCATCGCCTTGGCGCCGGCCAGACCTTCCTCAGCCGGCTGAAAGATCAGATGCACCGTGCCGGCGAAATTGCGCGTCTCCGCGAGATACTTTGCGGCGCCGAGCAACATGGTGGTGTGGCCGTCATGGCCGCAGGCATGCATACGGCCGGGCGTTTGGGAGCGATGCGCGAAGGTGTTGCCCTCATCCATCGGCAGCGCGTCCATGTCGGCGCGTAAGCCGATGGCGCGGTTGCTTCCGGCCTGATGGCGGCCGCGGATGACGCCGACCAGGCCGGTGCCGCCGAATCCGCGATGCACTTCGATGCCCCATTCCGCCAGACGCGTGGCGACGATCTCGCTGGTGCGTTCTTCCTCGAAGCCGATTTCCGGATGCGCATGAAAATCCCGACGCCAGGCGGTCATTTCGGAATGCAGTTCGTCGAGGCGGGCGCGAGGGCTCATGAGGATCTCACTGACGTTCGGAATTGAAGCGGCGCGATGCTGCCTCAATCACTCCGGCAACGCAAAGCGCAAAGCTGCGTCATTCCGCTGAAAATCCGAACGGCACACTGAGCGTTCTGAAATCATCCGGCAGCAGCTCGCGGCCGATGGGCAGCGCCGAGCGCGCGGTGCAGCGTGGGCGATGACAGACGCGGCACGCCACACCGACCGGGGTTGGCGCGTCCGCCCGCGGACCGGCGCCGTCGCGCGTATAGATCAATTGCCCCGCATGATCGGCGGCACAGCCGACCGCGATGGCGCGCTCGATGCGCTGGGCGCCGAACGAGCCTCCGCCCGCCGTCACCGTGCGTGCAATGGAGAAGAAGCGCTGGCCGTCGGGCAGCTCCAGCCATTGGGTGACGAGTTCGCGGGGCGTGCGAAACACATTGTGCACCGACCACAGCGGACAGGCGCCGCCATGTTTCGCGAATGGAAACCCCGCGCCGTCGAGAAGTTTCGAGACATTGCCGGCGGGATCGACGCGGATCAGGAAGAACGGGACTTTCTCGGCCCCCGGCCGCTGCAGCGTGGTGATGCGATGCGCGCATTGCTCGAAGCTCACGCCGAACTGTCTGGCCAAGGCTTCGAGATCGTAGCGACGCGTTTCTGCGGCGCGCGCGAAGGCCGCGTAAGGCATCACGATCGCCGCCGCCGCGTAACTGGCCAGCGCGCGGCGCGCGAGCAGCTCGGCGCTTTTGCTGGTGAACTGGCTGTCTTCGAGCGCCGCAGCGATCTCGTTGCCGAGCTCGAGATATGCGAGCTGCTGCGCGAGCTGAAAATTGAGACTGGCGGTATCGAGCGAATCTTCCAGCAGCAGTTGCCGGCGATGCAGATCGAGCCGACGCAGCGATCCGAGCATGACGTCCGGCGGCATGTAGCGCACCTGCAGCCTGTGCCGCGTCTTCAGTCGCTCGATGAAACCGCTCGCGCCTGACGTTGCCTGCGCAAGGCGTTCAGCAGCGTCGTCGATCGCCGCAAAATTATTGCGGCGGGCGGCCAGAAAACGGCGAACTTCGGCGACGGGATCATTGGCATCATAACCCCCACCCTGCTCCGATACGCCGCCCGAAGATGCTGGACTGCGACGCTCGGCAAGCGCGAGCTGCTCCTCGCGATAGGCCGTGTAGAGACGCAGAAAGGCCTCGGCCATGCCGGGATAGGACACCGCAAGATCGCTGATTTCGAGTGAGGGTATATCGATGTCCGAGAACATCGGCTCCTTCAGGATCGACTGCAGCCGCGCGGTGGAATCCGCGCCGCCGTCGCCCGCGAGGTCGGCGAGATCGATGGTGTAGGTGCGTGCGAGACGCAGCAGCATGTCGGCGGTCATCGGCCGCTGATTGCGCTCGAGCAGCGCGACATACGGCGCGGAAATCTCGAGGTCTGCAGCCATATCGGCCTGGGTCAGACCCAGATCACGCCGCAACCGGCGTAAGCGCGGCCCGATAAAGACCGAACGACCTCCCGACGGCGCCATCGAACTACTCCAATACCTTTGTTAGTGCCTTACAACCTTACACCCCGTGTTTGTAAAGTATGACAAGTTAGCGACGATCCGTCTAGCTCCCGCCGATCCTGCGCTTAGAACAGGCGTTAGACACACAGTCGAACACGAGGGATCGGACCCATGAATTTTCAACCGCGCGATATCGATCAGTTCACCCGCACCGGCTCTTATGCGAGCGAAGTCGAATCGGCAGCCGCGCTGCTGAAGACCCAGCCGACCTGGAACGGCGTGACCGCCGAGGCGATCGCCCGCATGCGCCTGCAGAACCGCTTCAAGACCGGTCTCGACATCGCTCGCTTCACGGCTGCGCAGATGCGCGCCGACATGGCCCGCTACGACCAGGATGCCACCAAATACACCCAGTCGCTCGGCTGCTGGCACGGCTTCATCGCGCAGCAGAAGCTGATCTCCGTGAAGAAACATTTCGGCACCACCGATCGCACCTACCTCTATCTGTCGGGCTGGATGATCGCAGCGCTGCGGTCCGAATTCGGCCCGCTGCCCGACCAGTCGATGCATGAGAAGACCTCGGTGCCGGCTCTGATCGAAGAGCTCTACACCTTCCTGCGCCAGGCTGACTCGCGTGAGCTGAGCAACACCTTCCGTGCGCTCGATGCGGCTCGCAAGGCTGGCGACAAGGCCAAGGAAGAAGAGCTGATCTCGTCGATCGACAACTTCCAGACTCATGTCGTCCCGGTCATCGCCGATATCGATGCCGGCTTCGGCAACGCGGAAGCAACCTATCTGCTGGCCAAGAAGATGATCGAAGCCGGCGCCTGCGCGCTGCAGATCGAGAACCAGGTTTCGGACGAGAAGCAGTGCGGCCATCAGGACGGCAAGGTCACGGTGCCGCATGAGGTCTTCCTGGCGAAGATCCGCGCCTGCCGCCACGCCTTCCTCGAACTCAGCGTCGAAGACGGTATCGTCGTCACCCGCACCGACTCGCTCGGCGCAGGCCTGACCCAGCAGATCGCCGTCAGCCACAAGCCGGGCGATCTCGGCGACCAGTACAATAGCTTCCTGGATTGCGAAGAAGTCGATGCGTCCAACATCGGCAATGGCGACGTCGTCATCACCCGCAACGGCAAGCTGATGCGTCCGAAGCGCCTGCCGAGCAACCTGTACCAGTTCCGCGAAGGCACCGGCCAGGACCGCGTCGTGCTCGACTGCATCACCTCGCTGCAGAACGGTTCGGATCTGCTGTGGATCGAAACCGAGAAGCCGAACATCGAGCAGATCGCCGTTATGGTCGATCGTATCCGCGAAGTGATCCCGAATGCGAAGCTGGCCTACAATAACTCGCCATCGTTCAACTGGACGCTGAACTTCCGCTGGCAGGTGTTCGACGAGATGAAGGCGGCCGGCAAGGATGTCAGCAAGTACAACCGCGCCGAACTGATGAAGGAAGAATACGACCAGACCCCGCTGGCGAAGGAAGCCGACGAGCTGATCCGCACCTTCCAGGCGGATTCGGCGAAGCGCGCCGGCATCTTCCACCACCTCATCACGCTGCCGACCTATCACACGGCTGCGCTTTCCACCGATACGCTCGCCAAGGCCTATTTCGGCGAACAGGGCATGCTGGGCTACGTCAAGAATGTTCAGCGCGAGGAAATCCGCCAGGGCATCGCCTGCGTCAAGCACCAGAACATGGCCGGCTCCGACATCGGCGACGACCACAAGGAATATTTCGCGGGTGAAGCCGCTTTGAAGGCGGGCGGCGCTCATAACACGATGAACCAGTTCGGCTAACAACGGCCAACATCGTCCAACGCAAAAGATCGGCCCGGATTCCTGATGGAATCCGGGCCGATCTCATTCGTACAATTGCTGCGCTTTCGAAATGGATGCCCTATAAAGTGACAGCGTGTCTAAGTTTTAGTCGTTCTAAACTTTGAATGTCGTCAATCCGCCGGCTCGGCGACGGCTTCCTGATCAGCACGCGCTGCGACAATGCGCTGCATCATGGTGAGGAAAAGAGTGCGCTCGGCGCCGCTCAGAGGTGCGAGCGTTTCGCGGTGTGCTTCGCGCGCCACGCCCTCGATTTCGCTCAGCATTTTTGCCCCTGCCGGCGTCAGCCTGCAAACCCGCGCGCGCCGGTCGTCGTCACTGACCGGGCGCTCCACCAGATCGCGCGCCTCCAGCCGCTTCAGCGCCCCCGTCGTCGTCGTCCGATCCAGAGCAATATCAGCGGCTAAGCTGGTCTGATCCGCCGTTCCGCGAACCGCAAGCGCCGACAGCAGGCTGTACTGCAACGGCGTCATGTCGAATTCCGTGCAGGCCTCCTGAAACAGCGCGACATGGATCTGATGCAGCCGGCGGATCAGATAGCCCGGCCGCTGCTCCAGCGGCCATGGCTTGTGCACTGCAGCTGCACGCTTCGTTTTCTTGACCGGCACGCTGGATCTCCGATGCCGACTCATCTCGGCGATTGCGTTTAATCAATCATGGCATGGGCTTTGCTTCAGTCAAATACGAAGTATGCTTCGTATTTCCGGCGCGCGAAAGCCAGCGGAAATGACGGGCAGACAACATCTGGAGACCGACCATGTCCGTTATTGCCTCATACGACATCCTGCTGCGCGGCGGCCGCGTCATCGATCCGGCGGCCGGTATCGACGGCATGAAGGATGTCGCCATCCGCAACGGCAAGATCGCCGCAGTGCAGTCCGACATATTGCCGACCAGCGCCCGCGAGGTGATCGACGTCACCGGCAAGCTGGTGCTGCCGGGCCTGATCGACACCCATGGCCATG
>JAPLPC010000666.1 GCA_026400425.1 Hyphomicrobiales bacterium
CCAAGCTCGAACTGTTCCACGATCAGGTGTTCTGCTTCACGCCGAAGGGCAAGCTGATCGCGCTGCCGCGCAACGCCAACGTGGTCGACTTCGCGTATGCTGTGCACACCGACGTCGGCAACAGTACGGTCGGTTGCAAGATCAACGGCAAATTCGCGCCGCTGTCGTCGGAATTGCAGAATGGCGACGAGGTCGAGGTGCTCACCTCGAAGGCGCAGCAGGCGCCGCCTGCGGCCTGGGAATCGCTCGCCGTCACCGGCAAGGCCCGCGCCGCGATCCGCCGCGCCACCCGCACCGCGATGCGCGATCAATATGGCAGCCTCGGCCGCCGTATCGTCGAGCGGCTCTTTGCCCGGGCCAAGATCGAGTATGCGGACGACAAGCTCAAAGGTGCACTGCCGCGCCTGGCGCGAACGTCGATCGATGATGTGATGGCCTCGGTCGGCCGCGGCGAGTTGCGCGCCGCCGATGTCGCCCGGGCGATGTATCCCGACTACAAGGAAGAACGCGTCGCCGGTCGGTATGCCGCCAACAAGAAGAGCACGGCCGACAAGGTGCGTTCGGGCGAGGGCGCCGGCAAATTCACCTCGGTGATCTCCATCGGCGGCGTCAATTCCGATCTGCCGGTGCGGTTCGCCCCCAATGGCGGCGCCGTGCCGGGTGATCGCATCGTCGGCATCGTCACGCCGGGCGAGGGCATCACCATCTATCCGATCCAGTCGCCGGTGCTGCGCGAATTCGAGGAAGAGCCGGAGCGCTGGGTGGATGTGCGATGGGACATCGACGATTCATCGCCGCAGCGTTTTCCGGCGCGGTTGTTCCTGCAGAACGTCAACGAGCCGGGCAGCCTGGCGCAGATCGCTCAGGTGATTGCCGATCACGATGGCAATATCGACAATATCAGCATGCATCGCCGCTCGCCTGATTTCACCGAACAGACCATCGATCTCGGTGTCTACGACCTCAAGCATCTCAGTGCGATCATCGCCCAGCTGCGTGCGAAAGCGGTCGTGGCCAAGGTCGAGCGCGTCAACGGGTAGGGCGATCGCTGCAACCGCAGCAGCCTCAGCCGGATGGGACAGAGGCCGCAATCGGCAGCTGAGCTCTCCGCTTCCGGAAACACAGCTGTCCGCTTTTGTCGGGGCTCGCCGACCAGATTGGCAAACCCTTCGCGTGCGGCCGAAAAACGCGACACGCTCGTGCGTCCATTCCGCATCGTGAAATTCGCATCCGCAGCGTGAAATGTTGTCGCTTGCCAAGTCTTGGCCGACCAGTCAGAAAAAACCGAACTGGGACACAACACCAAGCGGAGAGACGATTGAGTATCAAGGGCAAGGCCTATATCGCGGGCATCTATGAGCATCCGACGCGCCATGCGCCGGATAAATCCGTCTGGCAGCTGCATGCCGAAGTCGCCAAGGGCGCGCTGGAAGATGCCGGCCTGACGAACAAGGACGTCGATGGTCTGTTCATCGCCGGCGATGCGAATGGCGGTCTCTGGCCGATGACCGACTATCTCGGCCTCAAGCCTCGCCATGTCGATAGCACCGAAACCGGCGGCTGCTCCTATATCATCGCGCTCGGCCATGCCGCGCAGGCGATCGCTTTGGGCAAGTGTTCGGTCGCGCTGATCACGCTGGCCGGCAAGCCGCGCACCTCGCCGCCGGCACCGCGTGCGCAGGGCGCCGAAGCCGATTTCGAAACCGCATACGGCGCCACCACGCATAATGCCTATGGCATGGCCGCGATGCGCCACATGCACGATTACGGGACCACTTCCGAGCAGCTCGCCTGGATCAAGGTCGCCGCCTCGCATCATGCGCAGTACAATCCGCATGCGATGCTCAAGGACGTGGTCACCGTCGAGGACGTGCTGAACTCGCCGATGATCTCGGACCCGCTGCGCCGCATGGATTGCTGCGTCGTCACCGATGGCGGCGGCGCGCTCATCGTCACCACCGAAGAAATCGCCAAGAGCCTGAAGAAGCCGCTGGTGCGCCTGATCGGCCATGGCGAGGCCATGAAGGGTCCGCGCGGCGGCAAGGATCTCGACCTCACTTACTCGGCCGGTGTGTGGTCCGGTCCGCGCGCGTTCGCGGAAGCGGGCGTGACGCCGCAGGACATGAAATATGCGTCGATCTATGACAGCTTCACCATCACCGTGCTGATGCAGCTCGAAGATCTCGGCTTCTGCAAGAAGGGCGAGGGCGGCAAGTTCGTGTCCGATGGCAACCTGATCTCGGGTGTCGGCAAGCTGCCGTTTAACACCGATGGTGGCGGTCTTTGCAGCAACCATCCGATCAATCGCGGCGGCATGACCAAGATCCTGGAAGCCGTGCGCCAGCTGCGCGGCGAAGCCCATCCGAAGGTGCAGGTGCCGAATTGCGACCTCGCCATCGCTCACGGCACCGGCGGCCTGCTCGGCGTGCGCCATGCTGCCTCGACCGCCATTCTGGAGCGCGTGTGATCATGACCGAAGCCAAATCCGACGTGAAGAAGTATCCGACCCCTGCCGGCAATCCGGAAACGCAGCCGTTCTGGGATGCGGCCAAGGACGGCAAGTTCCTGATCAAGCGCTGCACCGCCTGCGGCGAAGCGCATTTCTTTCCGCGCTCGATCTGCCCGTTCTGTTTTTCCGACAAGACCGAATGGGAAGAGTCGTCGGGCGAGGCCGAGATCTATACCTACAGCCACATGCGCAAATCGGCGACTGGCCCGTACGTCATCGCCTATGTGACGCTGAAGGAAGGCCCGTCGCTGCAGACTAACATCGTCGATTGCGATCCGGCCAGCCTCAAGATCGGCCAGAAAGTGAAGGTGGTGTGGAAGCCGACCGACGGCGCACCATTGCCGTTCTTCACGCCGGCTTGATTTTTCCCTCTCCCGCGAAGCGGGAGAGGGTGGATCGATGACAAGGTCATCGAGACGGGAGAGGGGGCGAGACGAACTCAGACCCTCTCTCCACGAAGACCGAATTGACCAGCTGAACTCCTCTCTCCCGCAAGCGTGAGAGAGGACAGTCATAAGCGCCGTCAAACAAGAAACGGGAGAAAACACATGCCAATCGTCTACGAAGAACTGATGGCGATGAAGAATATCGGTCAGCCATATGCATGGACCGATCGCGACGTCATGCTCTACGCCTATGGCATCGGCATGGGCGCCGATCCCATGAACGAGACCGAACTGGCTTTCGTCAATGAAGGCACCTACACGCCGCGTCCGCTGAAAGTCGTGCCGACCTTCGCATCGGTCGCCGCCTGGGGTTCGGGTCCCGGCGACATGAAGCTCAACCGCGTGATGGTGGTCGATGGCGAGCGCGACATTACCTTCCACAAGCCGATGCCGGTCGAAGCCAAGATCACCGCCGATAGCAGCGTGCTCGGCGTGTTCGACAAGGGCAAGGACAAGGGCGCGGTGATCCTGCACCAGACCATCTTGCGCGACGAGCAGGGCGACGCGCTTGCGACCCTGGTGGCGTCGCGCTTCGCCCGCGGCGATGGCGGCTTCGGCGGTCCGTCGGAAGGCCAGCCCGATGCACACAAGGTGCCCAGCCGTACGCCGGACAAGACCATCGACATCACCACGCGGCCCGATCAGGCGCTGGTCTACCGTCTTTGCGGCGATCGCAACCCGCTGCATTCCGATCCGGAATTCGCCAAGAAGGCCGGCTTCCCGCGGCCGATCCTGCACGGCATGTGCACCTACGGCATCACTTGCCGCGGCGTGCTGCAGACCTATGCCGATTACGATCCCGCCGCATTCAAGCAGCACGGCGCACGGTTCTCGTCGCCGGTGTTTCCGGGCGAGACGGTGACGATGGATCTGTGGAAGGACGGCAATGTGGTATCTTTTGAGGCCAAGGTGAAGGAACGCGGCGTCACCGTGATCAAGAGCGGCCGCACGGTGCTGGCGTAGCCTCTGCGCCCCGGACGCAGCGCTGCGCGTCGCTCTTGCGACGTGATGCGCTGCAGATCCGGGGCCGCCAAAAAGACGTAGCCTGATACGGTCCCGGCTCTGCGGAGCAGCGTAAGAACGCTGCACCGCGTCCGGGACACGGGAGAGAGAATAACAAAACACAACAGGGAGAGACGCCATGGGTCTTCTCGATGGCAAGGTTGCGATCATCACCGGCGCCGGCGGCGGCTTGGGTGAAGCCTACGCAAAGCTGTTCGCGCGCGAGGGCGCATCCGTGGTCGTCAACGATCTGGGCGGCCCGCGCGATGGCTCCGGCGCCGATCTCTCGATGGCGCAGCAGGTGGTCGATACGATCGTCAAAGCTGGCGGCAATGCGATCGCCAATGGCGCCGACATTTCCACCATCGATGGCGGGCAGTCGGTGTTCGACGATGCCATCAAGGCGTTCGGCAAGGTCGATATCCTCGTCAACAATGCCGGCATTCTGCGCGATCAGAGCTTTGCAAAGTCCACCGAAGAGGCCTGGGACAAGGTCATCAAGGTGCATCTCAAGGGCACTTATTGCGTCACCAGACCCGTGTTCAATTTCATGCGCGACCATGGCGGCGGCGTCATCGTCAACACGTCTTCCACGTCGGGCCTGATCGGCAATTTCGGCCAGAGCAATTACGGCGCGGCCAAAGGCGGCATCTGGGGCCTGTCCAATGTGCTGGCCATCGAGGGGCGCAAATACGGCATCCGGATCTGGACGCTGTCGCCGGGCGCGCTGACGCGCATGACGTCCGACCTGCCGCGCTACATCGAGAATCCCGGCGCCGCGCTCGATGCCGACGGCATCGCGCCGGCGGTGCTCTACATGGTCAGCGATCTCTCCGGCGACCAGACCGGCAAGGTGCTCGGCGTGTCCGGCCCGCGCGGTGTGCGCGAGATGAAAATGATGGAAATGGAAGGCTGGACGCCGCCGCTCGACAAACCATGGGACGCGCAGGACATCGTCTCGCATGCGGCCGAGATCTTCTTCTCCGACGATGACGCCAAGCATGGCGCACGGCGGTTCTAGGCGCGGCGAGGGGGCGGACAAAGCCTTCGTTTCCGGCTAGGATTGCTGCAGGTTTACACAGAGGCCCATGATGAAACTGACGTCCAAAGCTGCCGGTACCTTCGCCATCGCGCCGACCCCGTTTTTCGAGGACGGCCGCATCGACGACAAGTCGATCGACAGCCTGATCGATTTCTACGCCTCGATCGGCTGCGACGGCGTCACCGTGCTCGGCATTCTCGGCGAAGCGCCGAAGCTGGAAAGCGCGGAGGCGGAGGCGGTGGCCACCCGTTTCATCAAGCGCGCCGGCAGCAAGCTGCAGATCATCGTCGGCGTCTCAGCACCTGGCTTTGCCGCGATGCGCTCGCTGGCGCTGAAGTCGATGGAGGCCGGTGCAGCCGCCGTCATGATCGCGCCGCCGCCGCATCTGCGCACCGACGAGCAGATCACGACGTATTTCAAGCAGGCCTCGGACGCCATCGGCGAGGACGTGCCATGGGTGCTGCAGGATTATCCGCTGACGCTCAATGTCGTCATGACGCCGGCGGTGATCCGCAAGATCATCATGGACTCCAAGTCCTGCGTAATGCTCAAGCATGAGGACTGGCCGGGCCTGGAGAAGATCACCGCGCTGCGTGGTTTCCAGAAGGACGGCAGCTTGCGCGAACTCTCCATCCTGACCGGCAATGGCGGCACGTTCCTGGATTTCGAGATGGAGCGAGGCGCCGACGGCGCCATGACCGGCTATGCCTTTCCGGAAATGCTGATCGACGTGGTCAATCTCTCCAAGAAGGGCGAGCGCGACAAGGCGCATGACCTGTTCGACGCGCATCTGCCGCTGGTGCGCTACGAGCAGCAGCCGGGTATCGGTCTGTCCGTGCGCAAATACGTGCTGCAGAAGCGCGGCATCATTGGCTCGGCTGCGCAACGCAAGCCTGGACCTGTGCTGTCGGCGCCGGCCAAGGCCGAGGTCGATTACCTCCTCTCGCGCGTCGCCCGTTTCGACAAGCGCGCGAATTTGCAGCCGCAGTCGAGTGCTGCGGGCTAACTCAGACCTCATGGTGAGGAGGCACGCGAGCGCCGTCTCGAACCATGAGATGATGAGTTTCTGACTCTCACCCTTCGAGACGCGGCGAAGATGCCGCTCCTCAGGGTGAGGGGAAAAACGACAGGCATCGCAGAATGCCATAAGGGAGTTCGAACCACATGCCCCATGAGCCCGGCGCCGTTCGCCCCGCCTCGACGATCCTGCTACTTCGCAAAGGTGAAACCGATCCCATCGACGTGTTCATGATGGTGCGGCACTATCAGATCGAATTCGCATCGGGTGCGCTGGTGTTTCCGGGCACCGGCACCTTGGCCAATGATGCGGTGGCGGGGCAAATTTCGCTTTTTGGTCGGGCTGGCTTGGTGATCAGCAATGGCGAGTTTGGCGAGCGCTTGACCGACCATGCGCGGCGCTGGCGCCTTCCGCA
>JAPLPC010000416.1 GCA_026400425.1 Hyphomicrobiales bacterium
CGATGACGAGAAACGCGCCGCCGGAGCCGGCGGTGCGCAGCAGCGTGTCGTAATTGATGTCGGTGTTGGCGCCGGCTGCCTTGGCGAGCGCCTGACGCTGCGGCCATTCCACTTCGACCGGCGCGACGGCGAGAAACAGCGGGCCGGGGAAGTCACCCTTGTTGCCGATCCCGGCCTGGGTGATGGCTTCTTCCGCAACCATCTCGCCGAGCCTCTCGCCGAGATCGGTGGAGGAGAATGGATCGACCTTCACGAAATCGACCGTGCCGGCCATCGTCGTCTTCATGCCCTCGATGGGAAAGCGCGTGATGGTGCGGATACCGGATTCGCCGGCGGTCAGCTTCTTCCAGTTGTCTTCCTTGCCGGCGCCGAGCGAAGTCGCAACGCCCATGCCGGTAACGACGACGATCGGTCGGCCGAATTTATCACGCGTTGCTGACATATCTTCTCCGTCGCCCGTGCGGGCCTAGATAGCTTCGACCAGCGCCATGCCTTCGCCGCGCCAATGGCCGGTGCCGATCACGACAATCTGGGAGGGGGCCTTCGACATTTCAATCTCGGTACCGGTGGAATCGTTGGGCGCATAGAGCGCGCCGCGCGACAGCGACAGCGCGGCCAGACCGATGCCGAGCGGAAACTGCGTCTCGACAGCGTGACCGAACGACGTTCCGGTTGCGCGCACCGGCAGGTCCGCATGCTTCTTCAGGAAGCTCAGCTCTTCGGAGGTCGCCGGCTCTGCACCGGTCGCGCCACTGATGATCGCGGTGTTCTGCTCGCTGGCGCCGACATGGCCCCAGAGCTTGTCGAGGGATGCTGTGACTTCGCCAGCGTCTTTGCGGCGCGCGCGGTCGGCGACGACGGTCTTCAGACGCGCAAACGGCTTGGCGCCGCGCGCTTCCGCATGGGCCTTCGATTCGATGACGAGAAACGCGCCGCCGGAGCCGAGCGCGAAGCCGCTCTTGTCCTTACGATCCCACACCGACGAATGCTTGTCGCGCAGATTGAAGTTGTCGAATTCGTACAGCAGCAGCATGTCCTTGCGCTCGCCGTTATGGCCGGCGCCGACAAGGGCGATGTCGCTCTGGCCATCGGCGATGCGCGCCAACGCGATGCGTACGGCGTCTACGCCGGCGGCTTCCTCACCCATGAAGGTCCGCGACGAACCGGTCACGCCATGCACGATGGCAATGTTGCCGGCGAGCAGGTTGGACAGCTGTGCAAGAAAGAGTGTAGGGCGCAGATCGTTGAGCAGCTTTTCGTTCAGATAGCCCGGCGTTGCATCGCCGTGGGCCTCAGAGTTGAGTATGCTGGAATCGACATTGAGGTCGCGCTCGCCGCCACCGGCTGCCACGATCATGTCCATCTTCGACAGGATGTCCTTGTTGCCCTTCACGCCCGCGGAATCGAGCGCAAGCCCGGCGGCGTAGGTGCCGATGCGCTGCCAGGCTTCCATCTGGCGCTGATCGCCTTTCTTGGGGATCTGCGCGTCGTAGCTCACCGGCGACAGCGGATGCACCACGTATGGCGCAAACGTCGTCTCGTCGACATTGACGCGCTTGTTGTTCAGCGCATCCCAATGCGCGTCGGGGCCTTCACCGAGCGACGACACGATGCCGATGCCGGTGATCC
>JAPLPC010000576.1 GCA_026400425.1 Hyphomicrobiales bacterium
CATTGCGGGATTGGCATGCGTGACGATCGACTCCGCGATCTGCTGCCCGACGCGGGTCAGCGGATTGAGAGCACTGAGCGGCTCCTGGAAGATCATCGAGATCGCACCGCCCCTCAGCTTGCGCATGGCGGTTTCATCGGCGCTTGCGATGTCCATGCCGTCGAATTTGACGGTGCCGTGTGCGATGCCGGTTCGATCCGGCAACAGACGCAGGATCGCATGCGCGGTCATCGACTTGCCCGAGCCGGACTCGCCCACAAGGCAAACGATCTCATTGCGGTTTACGTTGAAAGTCACGCCCTCGACGGCAAAGGCGCGGTCGGCGCCGGCAGGCAGGCTGATGGCGAGGTTTTCGATGGCGAGAAGGGTATGATCGGTCATCGGTTATCGCCTGCGTGAGATGCGCGGGTTCATGACGTCGTTGAGACCTTCACCCACGAGATTGATGGCCAGCACGGTGAGCAGGATGGCGAGACCGGGAAACACGCTCATCCACCAGGCCTGACGGATCACGGTGCGTGCGGCACCGATCATGAAGCCCCAGGACATCAGATTGGGATCACCGAGCCCCATGAAGCTGAGCGCGCTCTCGATCAGGATCGCGCTGGCGACGGCCAGGGAGCCGGTGACGATGATCGGTGAGATCGCGTTCGGCAGAATGCGCCGCAGCACCACCGTCATCGCGCGTTGCCCCTGACAAACGGCAGCCTGCACGAACTCGCGTCCGCGTAGCCGCATGAACTCCGCGCGCGTCAGGCGCGCCAGTGGCGGCCAGCTGACGATACCGATGGCAAAGATCACATTCGAGATCTTCGGCCCCAGCGTCGCCACCAGCAGGATCGCCAGAACGAAGCCCGGAATGGTCTGGAACAACTCGGTCAGGCGCATCATGATCTCATCGACCTTGCCCCCGAAGTAGCCGGCGGTGGCCCCGACGGTGACGCCGATGGTCAACGACGTCAGCGTCGAAATGACGCCGATGATGAGCGAGATGCGCGCGCCATGGGCGATGCCCGCTGCGACGTCGCGACCCAGCATGTCGGAACCAAGCCATAGTCCCTCGGTCAGCGGCGGCTGAAATGGCGCGCCGACCATGTCCCAGGGATCGTCGGGAAACAGCCAGGGTGCGGACACCGCGAGGAGCACCACGCAGAGCAGAAAGAACAGACCGATCATACCGGTGGGATGGCGAAGAAACGCTTTGAGAATCGTCATGACCAGCTTTCGTTCACGATGCCGCACGCACGGAGACGCGCGGATCGATCATCCTGTAAATCGCATCAGTCAGAAGGTTGAGCGCGATCACGATCACCGACATCACCAGAAACACACCAAGCAGCACCGGATAATCCCGCTGCAGCAGCGCGTCGTAAATGAGACGACCGAGACCAGGCCATGCGAACACCGTCTCGATCACAACCGCACCGCCGACCAGCGCACCCGCCTGCATCCCCGCGACGGTCACGATGGGCAGCATCGCATTGCGCAGGATGTGACGGATGATGATCGCGCCCTGCTTCAGCCCCTTGGCCTTCGCGGTCTTGATGAAGTCCTGATGAGTGACGTCGAGCACCGACGAGCGCATCAAGCGGGTGTAGATCGCGAGATAGACTGCAGCGAGCGAAATGACCGGGAGCACCATGTGCGTGCCGATATCGACCATGCGCTGCAATGCCGTCTGCGGAACGCCGATGGTGGCGTAACCGAAGGCCGGCAACCAATCCAGCTGGACGGAGAACAGCAGCACCAGCATCAAGCCGAGCCAGAACACGGGCGTCGCATATAGCAACAACGACAGGATGGTCAGCAAAGTGTCCGACCATCTGCCGGCACGCACGCCCGCGAGCGTACCGAGCACGATCCCCGAGAAAAGTGCCAGAATGAATGCCGTCGCCGTCAGCAGCAGCGTCGCCGGCAGACGATCCAGAATCAAAGACGACACCGTTCGTTGCTGGCGATAGGAATAGCCGAGATCCAGCGTCAGCACGCGGCCGAGATAGGTGGCGAGTTGCACCGGATATGGCTTGTCCAGTCCATATTCGGCCCGTAGCTGCTCCAGCAGTTTTTCGTCGGAGGCGCCGCTTTGGCCTGCGATGACCTGTGCGGGATCGCCGGGGGAGGCGTGGACGAGGATGAAGTTGAAGGTCGCGATGACGAGCACCACCGCCACGAACTTCAACGCCCATCCCGCCACAGCAAGCACGACAGCACCGGCGCGGCTGCCTTTGTCCGATGTCACCGAGGTCATCCGAAATACACCGAGCTGAACGATTCGTGGATGCCGACGCCGGTGGACGTGACGTTCTTCAGGCGTTTGTCGATGAAAGTCGGATACGCCGCTTCGAACATCCAGATCACCGGAACGTCCTCGACCAGAATCTTCTGCACCTTGCTGTAGAACTCCTGGCGCTTGGCTTCGTCGATGGTGGACGCGGCCTCCTCAAACAGACGGCCGTACTGATAAACGAGATTGCCGGTCATCTCGTAATCCCAGTTGCTGAACTGGTCCGCCCAGCCGCCGACATCGGTAGTTTCCAGCTGGATATCGATGCCGGCCCGTCCCAATGACTGACGAATGAATTCGCCAGCGCGCTGATAGACTTCACCATAAGGCGGAATCAAGTATTTGAGCGTGACGCGCTTACCGTCCGGGCCCGGCTTCAGGCCCATGTCGTCGAGCAATGCCTTCGCTTTTTCTACCGAGTAGCCGTAACGCTTGACGTCCGGCTCGTAGAATTTGGTCTTCGAGGACACCGGCCCGGTCGCGATCTTCGGCATTCCGAAATACACACGCGCGGCCATCGACTTGAGATCGAGCGCATGGGCGATGGCCTGACGGAAGCGCTTGTCATCCATCGGCTTGACGCGATTGTTGAGTTCCAGCCACTGATGCGGGGCGAAATACTCGTAGCCCTTTGTGGTCACTTCGTAGTTCGGCAGCTTCGACAGACGCGCCACGTCATAAAATTCGATGTCGTTCCACTGCGTGAGCTGGATTTTGCCCTGCTCCAGCGCCAATGAACGCGACGCGGCGTCTGGAATGATGCGATAGATCACTTCGTCGAGATACGGCTCGTCCTTGCGGTAATAGCCGTCGTGACGCACGAGATGGACGTGCGATCCCTTGACCCATTCCTTGAGCTTGAACGGACCCGAGCCGATCGCCTGGGCATTGGCCGGATTCTTGCGATAATCCGATCCGTCGTAAATATGCTTCGGCACGATCGGACCGGTTGTGCAGTCGAGCGCCGTGAGGAACGGCGCGAACGGAGCCTTCAGTGTGAACACCACCGTGAGCCGATCGGGCGTCTCGGACTTTGCGATGCGCGAATAGATCGCGCGGGCACGCGCATGGGTTTCGACCAACATCTTGGTCATGGAGAAGACGACGTCTTCCGAGGTCAGCGGCTTGCCGTCATGGAAGGTGATGTTGGGGAACAGCTTGAATGTGTAAGTCAGGCCATCCGGTGAAACCTCCCAGGACTGCGCCAGACCGGGCATCGGCTTGAGGTCCGGGCTGTAGCGCAGCAGGCTCTCATAGATCTTGCCGCCGAGCGTCAGCGTGGGCTGCTGTTGGTTGAGCGCCGTGACGAGAATAGGCGGCTCCGGCTGAATGATGGTGTTGAGCGTGCCGCCTTTGGTGGCACCGGCTGCACGCGTTAGACCCAGTGGAATGCCTGACAGAGCAGCGGCGCTGACGCCCATCAGCTTCGCGAATTCACGCCTGTTCATAATCTCTTCCTCGTTAACACTGACGATCACCAGACGCAGCAACGCCTGGCGATCATCTTTCTTTTTGCAACGCGACGTCAGATTCAACCGAGCGTCACGGCACCGAAGGTTTCATGCACGCCGATGCCGGTGGTGATGACGTTCTTCAGTCGCTTGTCGATGAAAGTCGGGAAGTCTTGCTCGATCATCCATGCGATCGGGACTTCTTCTACGACGATTTTCTGCACGGCCGTGTAGAGCTCTTGACGTTTTGCGTCGGATGTCGCCACAGCGGCTTCCTCGAATAGCCTGTCTACTTCTGGATTGGAATAGCCCGCAACATTTGAGAACAAGATACCCTTGCGGATATTCGACGAGACATAGCTGCGCGCAACGCCGAGCGCGGGATCACCAAGCTGATAAAGCAGATTGCTGGTCATTTCGTAATTCCAGTTGCTGGTGCGCTCCGCCCAGCCTGCGAGATCGAGATTCTCCAGTTGTAATTCGATCCCAACGCGACCGAGCGACTGCTTGAAATATTCCGCGGATCGCTGCCAAAGATCACCATAAGGCGGCACCAGGAATTTCAGCGTGATCCGCTTACCGTCAGCGCCTGGCTTCAGTCCCATCTCGTCGAGCAAGCCCTTGGCCTTATCCAGCGAGTAATCGAACTGCTTGACGTCCTTCTCGTAGAAGCGCGTCTTCGACGAGACCGGCCCTGTCGCCACCTTGCCGAGCCCGAAGAACACACGCTGCAGCAGCGCTTTGCGGTCGATGGCAAACATCACGGCCTGACGGAAACGCTTGTCGTCCATCGGCTTGACGCGGAGCTTGAACTCCAACCAGAAATGCGGCGCGAAAAATTCGTAGCCCTTGGTCGTCATCTCCAGGTTCGGTAGCTTCGATAGCCGGGCGACGTCGAAAAGCTCCACGTCGGTCCATTGCGTCAACTGCACCTTGCCCTGCTCCAGTGCTACGGCGCGGGTGGCACCATCAGGAATGACGCGATAGATGATCTCGTCGAGATGCGGCTCTCCTTTGCGGTGATAGCCGTCGTGGCGCACCAGATGGACGTGCGATCCCTTCACCCACTCCTTGAGTTTGAACGGCCCGCAACCGATAGCCTGCGCATTGGCCGGGTTCTTGCGATAATCGGATCCTTCGTAAATATGCTTCGGTACGATCGGCGCCGTGGTGCAATCGAACGAGCCAAGAAACGGCGCGAATGGCGCCTTCAGCTTGAACACCACAGTGAGTGGATCGGGCGCCTCTGCCGTTTCAATGCGCAGGAACGTGCCTCGTGCGCGGGCATGGGTTTCGGTGAGCACCTTCGTCACCGAGAACACCACGTCGGCCGAGGTCAGAGGCTTGCCATCGTGGAAGGTGATGCCGGGGAATAATTTGAATGTGTAAGTCAGGCCGTCGGATGACACGTCCCACGACTGCGCCAGTCCGGGCATGGGCTTGAGGTCAGCACCGTAGCGCAACAGGCTCTCATAGATCTTGCCGCCCAGCGTCAGCGTGGGCTGCTGCTGGTTCAGCGCGGTCACCAGGATGGGAGGTTCAGGCTGGATGATCGTATTGAGCGTCCCACCTTTGGTTTGACCGACCGCCCGCGTAATGCCGAGAGGAGTGCCACTCAGCGCCGTTGCGCTCAAACCCAGGAGTTTCGCAAATTCACGTCTGTTCATGCCCGTGCCCCTTGATGACAACCGATAATCCGCGCCGCAGGTGCTGGCGCTCTGACCGATCAAGGGTAGCTAGCAATTTTCACGCCGCGATGGCGTTACCTGCTGTCGCGCATGGCGCTATGCTGCAGGCGGGTTACTCAACTTTGATGAGGGCGACCCGGCGTGTCGGCAGAATCTGGCTCTGTGCGCGAACCGTTTCCGGCATGGAGACGGCGAATGCCGGCTTCGATCGCGACGATATCGTCTTCCAGCTGACCGAGCAGCACGCCGAAATCGAAATGGGTGCGATCACGGATCGACGCGGCGAGCTTTTCACGATGTGCCTTGAGGTCGAGCAAGGCGTCGAGCTGATTGGTGTGAACATAGGCGGCAACGACCGCCTCGATAGCGTTGGTCACGTCGGTTAGCTGTCCTTTTGCCGCAGAGATTGAGCTCACGCCCGTTTGTTGTTTCGCTGCGAGCCAAGTTCGAATTATGGCGACCGCGTTGGATCATGAGTGGCCACGGTTCCCGCCACCCGCTTTGATTGAAGTCGCGCGGATTGGGAACCTCTCCCGAAAGGCGATGTTGGTTGAGCAGGGGAAGAAAACAGACACAGGAGATACTCGATGAAGAAAACCATGATTGCAGCCACCGCAGCTCTTTTGATGATCGCGCCCGCAGCTTTCGCGCAGAGCGGTGCCAATCCGAGCGCACCCCAGATGAACTCGACCGGAACCGGCGTGACCCAGCCGGGCACGACCTCCACCGGAACGGCAGTCGATGTGCCGAGCAAGAGCGGTTCTAAGATGGCCCCGGCAGCCACCGGTGCTGCAGCTGGCAATGGTGCAAATTCGATGGGCGGTTCGAACAGCGGAGCAGCCGGTACTACCGGCAAGGGCGGCAACGCTGTGCAGGGCCGCACCGGCGGCGGCGGTTAATCACATAGCGGTTTGATCGCGAAAGGCCCCGGAGCGATCCGGGGCCTTTCTTTTATCGAACCGATCCATCGTCACGATGGGTGACGGTTCACATCACCACTTCGATCAACTTCGGCCCCTGCGAAGCGTTGGCATTTTCCAGCGCCTTGCTGAAATCTTCGGCGCTGGTCACAGACACGCCGGGGACGCCCATGCCCTTGGCCAATGACACCCAGTCAAGCGCCGGACGATCGAGCGTCAGCATATCCATGGCGCGGCTGCCCATGTCGCCGGCGCCGACATTGTCGAACTCGCCCTTCAGGATCTGGTAGTTGCGATTGGCGAATACGACCGTGGTGACGTCGAGATTTTCGCGGGCCTGGGTCCAGAGCGACTGCGGCGTGTACATGGCCGAGCCGTCGCCGACCATGCAGATCACCTTACGGTCTGGGCAGGCCACGGCAGCGCCGGTCGCCACAGGGGTCGAGAAACCGATCGAGCCGCCCATGTTCTGCAGCCAGTCATGCGGGTTCGCAGCAGCCGTCGGCGGGAAGAAACCACGACCGGTGGTGATCGACTCATCAACGACGATGGCGTTTTCGGGAATGTTCATGGCAATCGCCTGCGCGATCGAGGCATGGTTAAGCGCGCCGGTCGGCTTGCCGATCTCCATATACTTCTGCGGCTTGACGTCGGACGCCTTGGCGCCGACGGCGCTGGCCAGCGCTTCGAGCGCCGCCACCGAATTCTCGCCATTGGCCGACAGCCGATGCACGTTGCAGCCTTCCGGCTTCAGCAGGCTCGGCTTGTTCGGATAGGCGAAGAACGCCACCGGATCGTTGGCCTCGAGCAGCACGATGTTCTTGAAGTTCTTCAGGATCGGCAGCGCTGCTTCGATGACATAGGGAACGCGCTCGATGAAGAAGCGGCCACGGCCGCGTGCCATCTTCGGATTATAGGTCTGGCCCATCACCTTGCAGCCGGTCTTGGCCGCGATCTGCTCGGCCAGAGCGAGGCCCTGCTCGGTGAGCGCCGAACCGGTCAGCAGCAGCAGAGTGGTCTCGCCTTCCTTGGCGAGCTTTGCAGCCGTATCGACGGCCGGAGCATGGAAGCCGGCTTTCTGCTCGGAGGCCGGCACCTGGGCGATGCCATCCGCGTCGTTCCAGGCGGTATCGGCGGGCAGGATCAGCGTGGCGATCTGCGCCGGCGAGCCCTTGGCCGCTGCGATGGCCGCGGCACCGTCGGCAGCCACTGATTTGGCGCTTGGCGAGGTGCGAACCCACTGCGACATCGGACGGGCGAGGCCCTCGATGTCCGAGGTCAGCGGCGCATTGTGCTCGATATGATAGACGGCGTGCTGGCCGACGATGTTGACGATGCCCGAATTGGCTTTCTTGGCATTGTGCAGATTGGCCAGACCATTGGCGAGGCCGGGGCCGAGATGCAGCAGGGTCGAAGCCGGCGTGCCTTTCATGCGGTAGTAACCATCGGCCGCGCCGGTGACGATGCCTTCGAACAGGCCGAGGACGCAGCGCATGCCCTCGACACGGTCGAGCGCCGCGACGAAATGCATCTCCGACGTTCCCGGATTGGCAAAACAGACGTCCACGCCGCCCGCTACCAATGTCCTTACCAGGCTCTCCGCACCGTTCATCATCCAGCTCCAAGTTTCTCGCGAAATTGCAAAGCTGATCAATCATTGTTCGAAGGGCGCGTCAAAGGGGGCACACGCAACGCTTCGTCGCAAGACATGCACAGCGAGCGGGCAACATGGCGGGCCGATTGTGCCAGCGCCCCTCTGCACTTGGATCCCACCTCAGCGAAGGGTTGCAGAGCGCCTCGAACTGTGGCCACTCTGCGGCTCAATCCATCCGGCGAGGAGACTATGAAGCGCATTCTAGCTGCACTGTCCGTCATCACCGCAATTGCTGCGGTTGCGTTACCCGCGGAGGCCCGTCCCCGCCAACAGCAGGCTGCCGCCCCCGACTTCGTCGTCGATGACGGCCCTTCTTTGTCCAATTTTTTCTCCAATTTCGGCAACGGCAACAGTTCGGGCCCGATTCCGCGCCAGACGGTCGGTTTTGCCAGCAATTATGCACCGGGCACCATTGTCGTGAATACGGCCGAGCGCCGCCTGTATCTGGTGCAGCCGGGTGGCACGGCCTTGCGATATGGCATTGGCGTGGGTCGTGACGGTTTCCGCTGGGGTGGCAAGCACAGGGTCACAGCCAAGAAGGAATGGCCATCGTGGACCCCGCCGGCACAGATGCTGGCACGTCGGCCCGATCTGCCGCGCCATATGCCCGGCGGCATCGACAATCCGCTCGGCGCCCGCG